>CAYZFU010000140.1:0-3068 GCA_964477725.1 uncultured Halopseudomonas sp. | reverse complement strand
CTGATCTCTTCCTACATAACTGTTTCTAAGTATCGGCTGTCCATCGATCGATGCAAGGATGGCTTCGAACACGGCATCCTCGGTGAAATCGCCCTGGATGAAGGTCACGTCGGCGATGCTGTCCATCGGCAGGATGTCCGAGGCGATGATCCGGCCTTTCTCACCGATGAGTCGACTGACGACCTGGGACCACCCGCCGGGAGCGGCGCCGAGATCCAGCACAGTCATGCCCGGACGCAGCAGCCGGTCTTTCTCCTGAATTTCCAGAAGCTTGTAGCTGGCCCGAGAGCGGTACCCGTCCTTCTGCGCCTGCTTGACGTACTGATCGTCGAAATGTTCTTTCAGCCAGCCCTTGCTGGTCTTGGATCGTGCCACGGATTACCTCGTGCAGCGGGCCTTGCCGCCGGTTAAACTATCGCCATCACTCCATCGAACGGGAACGCATACATCCATTATGGCGCTCAGCTCCGAACAGAAGAAAGCCTACAAACGTATTGGCCACCATTTGAAGCCAGTGGTGCTGGTCAGTGAACAGGGAGCCAGCGAAGGTGTGCTGGCCGAGATCGAACGGGCATTGAATGATCACGAGTTGATCAAGATTCGCCTCAGCGTCGCCGACCGGGAAACCAAGCAGGCGCTGATCGAAGAGATCTGCAAGCAGACCGGCGCCGAATTGGTGCAGGTGATCGGCAAGATGGCGATCCTGCTGCGACGCAACAAGAAGGCCAATCCCAACCTTTCGAACCTGGTTCGTTACAAGAACCTGTAGTGGCTAGCGAGACCGCCCGACTAATGGGCGGTCTCATCAGGACGCGGCTGCAACACCAGCACCAAGCCGGAGAAACACAGCAGCAGGAAGCTGAAAATCGCCCAATAATCCACCGCCAGCCACCAGCTTGCGGCAAGATGCACCACCGCCGATAGCAACACCAGCGCCAGCACCTGGCCGCGGGTATCACGCCACCAGCGTGAGCCCAGCGCATTCCAGCATATCAGTCCTTGCAGCAAGGCACAGGTCGCCGCGAAACAGGCGACCAGCGGGCGCATGAACCCGCCGATCTCTTCAACAAGAAACGGCGCCAGCCCGAACCGCTCAAGCGCCGGCAACAGAACGAAATGCAGCATCCATGCGCCCCCGACCCACAACGTCTGGGCCAACTGCCAGGCGACCCGGCCACTACGCACCGCCGGCAGCGGAGCAGACCCGGTCACAGGTGACGCACCTCGACGATTTCGTATTCAACGACGCCGCCAGGTGTCTGCACCGCCACCACATCACCCTCTTCCTTGCCGATCAATGCACGGGCGATGGGCGAAGTGACGTTGAGCTTACCGGCCTTGATGTCTGCTTCATCCTCGCCAACGATCTGGTAGACCACCGCCTCGTCGGTATCGACATTGGCAATCTCGACCGTAGTGCCGAAGATCACTTTCCCGGTGTGCGGTATCGCCGTGACGTCGATCACCTGGGCATTGCCCAGGCGCCCCTCGATGTCGCGGATACGCGCCTCGACCATGCCCTGCTGCTCACGGGCGGCGTGGTATTCGGCGTTTTCCTTGAGATCGCCAAGCTCGCGTGCCTCGGCGATAGCCTGGGTAATCTGCGGACGCATTACCGTCTTCAGATGCTTGAGCTCGTCTTCGAGCGCTTTAGCGCCCTGCCTGGTCATCGGATATTTCATGTTCAGACTCCTGCGTGCAGATCCTGAAGCCGGCGCACCGCGCGCTCAGGACCGAATTTCAGTGCCATGCAGATCGCCTGTCCGCCTGCCAGTGTGGTGGTGGAATAGACCTTGTGCTGCAGGGCGTTGCGACGAATCGAGTACGAGTCGGCAATTGACTGGCGGCCTTCGGTGGTATTGATCACCAGGCGCACCTCGTCATTTTTGATCATGTCGACGATATGCGGGCGCCCTTCGGTGACCTTGTTGACGCGGCGCACCTTGAGCCCAGCTGCTTCGATTACCCGTGCCGTGCCACTGGTAGCCACGACCTCGAAGCCGAGCTCGATCAAATCACGCGCCACGTCCACTACGAAGGGCTTGTCGTCCTCGCGTACACTGAGGAAGGCATAACCTTCGGTCGGCAGTACCTCACCGGCACCCACCTGCGACTTGGCAAAGGCTTCGGCGAAACTATCGCCAACGCCCATCACTTCGCCAGTAGACTTCATCTCTGGCCCCAGGATCGGGTCGACGCCCGGGAACTTGGCGAAGGGAAACACTGCTTCCTTGACGCTGAAGTAAGGCGGCACGACTTCCTCGGTAAAACCGACCTCTTCCAGCGTCTTGCCGGCCATGACCCGAGCGGCAATCTTCGCCAGCGATTGGCCGATGCACTTGGACACGAACGGCACGGTACGCGAGGCGCGCGGGTTCACCTCGATGACGTAGATGGTTTCGCCTTGCACCGCCATCTGCACATTCATCAAGCCGACCACGCCAAGCTCCAGCGCCATCTTGCGGACCTGCTCGCGGATCTCGTCCTGAACGGCGGCCGGCAGCGAATAAGGCGGCAACGAACAGGCCGAGTCGCCTGAGTGCACGCCGGCCTGCTCGATATGCTGCATGATGGCGCCGATGACCACGGTCTTGCCGTCGGACACCGCATCAATGTCTACTTCGATCGCGCAGTTGAGGAAATGGTCGAGCAATACGGGACTGTCGTTGGAGACCTTCACCGCGTCGCGCAGGTAGCGTTTGAGCTCGTCTTCCTGGTACACGATCTCCATCGCACGGCCACCCAGCACGTACGACGGACGCACGACCAGGGGATAGCCGATCTTGTTGGCTGCCCGTACCGCTTCTTCCTCGCTGCGCACCGTCGCGTTGGCCGGCTGAATCAGATTCAGCCGCTCGACCATCTGCTGAAACCGCTCACGGTCTTCTGCGCGGTCGATCGCCTCGGGACTGGTGCCGATAATCGGTACGCCCGCCTCTTCCAGTGCACGCGCCAGCTTCAGCGGCGTCTGGCCACCATACTGGACGATGACGCCCTTGGGCTGCTCGACCCGAACGATCTCCAACACGTCTTCCAACGTCACCGGCTCGAAGTACAGGCGATCGGAC
>CAYZFU010000139.1:0-8882 GCA_964477725.1 uncultured Halopseudomonas sp. | reverse complement strand
ATGACCGAGGCTGACGCGGGCGATCATTGCCAGAATGATCCCGCTCATGCCGCCGATCGCCAGCAGGTGTGTGGCCTGCGTAAAGCTGACCAGCCAGCCAGCGTGCCAGCACGCCATCGCCAGGTAGGCGAGAACCAGCCAGCCGTAGGCCAGGTGCAGCGACCAGAGCAACGGCACCTTCCAGATGCCGGGATGATGCCAGCGGACCAGGCGCAGCGCGTGGCCGAGCCCGATCACGGCAAACAGTGCGGCGAGCCAGGGGCTCGGTGTCAATGCCATGCCGCTGAACATCAACAACGCAACGACGATGCTGCCGGCCAGGAGCAGGTTGTCCAGCCAGGGTAGCGCTTCGGCTGGGGCGGTCAGCGCCAACCCGTTGCGCGTAAAGAAGGGGATCACGCGTCCGCCGATAACGCTGATCAAAGCGGCGATCAGCCAGAGGGCGCCCAGGTTGCCCTGGCGTGCCAGCTGGTCGTTCTGCTGCACGAGCCCGACCAGCACCAGAAGGTTGGCCAGGGCCAGCAGGGCGAGAACCAGCAGAACCGGGTAGTTTCGTGCTTGCCGTACCTTGATCAGGCTGCTGCCGATGACCACAGCCAGAGCAGGGAGAAAAGCAACGTCCAGCGCCAGTACCAGCCATGGCGGCAAACCGAACAGCCAGGCGAGGCGACCGGCCAGCCACAATGCAACCAGTATCAGCAATGGCGTTCCGCGCAGGCCCGGTACGCCCGTCCAGTTCTGTACCGCCGTGAGCAGAAAGCCGCCAATGATCGCCGCGCCGAAACCGAACAGCATTTCATGCCGGTGCCAGGCCAGCCAGCCACCGCTGGGCTGCCATTGCAGATGACCGAATAACGCCATTAGCCAGATCGGCACTGCAAGCGCGGCAAACAGGCCGCCGGCGAGAAAGAACGGGCGAAAGCCCAGGCGAAGCAGGGCAGGGGGGAGCTGGGTGTCAGGCATATGCATCGACTCGTGTAGCAGCGGCGCGGCGTGGCGCGTGGATCGGTATGCTGCGGCGCAGGGCCAGGGCGGACAATAGGCCATTGGAGGTACTCCGCCTGCGTGCTTGGGCGGCGCGGCTGCGGTTGGTTATGCTTCGCCGGCCAAAAGAGGGCGCTTTCATGTCATATACAGCCATCAAGACTTTACACCTGCTGGGGGCGATCGCCTTCGTTGGGACCTTGTTCTTTCAGGTGCTTATCCTGGCACCGGTGATGAAGACCCTGCCCGAGGGTGAGCGGAGCCGGTTGGCTACGGCTTTGGGCCAACGGGCGCGTCGCGTCGTGCATTGGGTTGCGCTGGTTCTGTACGGTGCCGGCGTAACGCTCGGCTGGCAGTACCGGGCGGTGCTGGCGCAGCCATTTTCCAGTCAGTTTTCGGCACTGCTCACGCTCAAGATCACGCTCGCGCTGCTCATTATCGCGCATTACGTGGCATTGATTTTCTTGCGCAAGAACGAGCGTATCGGCCCGCACGGCATGCATTTGCTGAATATCAGTCTGTTGATGCATGCCGTGCTGGTAGTGATCTGCGCAAAGGCGATGTTCACCCTTTGAACATCACGCGGCGCTGGGCTGGCGAGGTGCGCAAGCGAACAGGATATTGTTCTCGAGATGTATGTGCTCCATCAGGTCCTGGCGCAGCTCCTCCAGGCCGCGATAGAGCGCTTGCCAGGTGTTGCAGGCTCCAGGCGGCGCGGTGATGTCATTGGTCAGCTCGATCACGCCCTCCAGCGCGTCGCCGTGCTGGTCGTGCTCGTAGCGCATGACGCTGATCGGTCCGCCAGCCATGTCGCTCATGCCGCGCGCCAGCATCGGGAAGAGAATCTGTTCTTCTTTGAGCATGTGGCTTTCGAGCTCCTGGAGCATGTCGGTGAGGTGGTCGGCCAGACCGTTCGGGCATTCGGCCCGATCGCCGTGAACCTGCTCGACGCGTCGCGCCAGCCGAATCAGCTCCGGCAGTTGTTCGCGATGGCGAGCGTGAAAACGCCGCAGGATATGGTCGATCAGCTCGGCAGCGGTGGCCTGCGACCAGTCTCGATCGTCGCCAGCTTCGCCGGTCAGCACATGCAGGCTGTCGATCACCTGCTGCGGATCGATGTGCTTGCGCTTCGCCGCCTCGGCGAGGGTACGGTGGCCGTTGCAGCAGAAGTCCAGACGGAACTCGTGAAACACCCGGGTTGCGCCGGGAATGCTGCGAGCGAGATCACCGAGTGGGGCGTTCAGATAATCGAGGGACATGGTTGCACCTGTGTATGAATGAAGGACACAGGGTTCCGAGCAATGCTCGTGCCAGGACGCAAACCATTGTTCCAGGTGGATAATTTAGCGAATGTGGTCTGTTTTACCCAGTGTTCAACAGGGTGGCGGAAACCATAAAGGGTAGGAAATACCATGATCGAATCTCTGCTGCTGCCGGACCTGGTCGCCGAATTGCCCACCGCAGTGCGGCTGCAACGTCTGGTCAACGTGATCCGCGAAAGCTTCGGTTGTGGCGCGGTGGTATTGCTGCAGCAAAATGACGAAGCTTTGGTACCCTTGGCAGCAGTCGGTCTGGTATCCGATGCGCTTGGTCGCCGCTTCGAGGTGGCTCGGCATCCCCGCCTTGCCGCACTGCTGTCTCGCCGCGAGCCGACCTGGTTCGACCCGGAAAGTCCACTGCCCGATCCGTATGACGGCTTGCTCGGTGACAATCCCGGCGAACCGTTGCCAGTGCACGATTGCATGGGCGTGAGTCTGTATGTGGAAGGGCGCCCATGGGGCGTGCTGACGCTCGATGCCTTGCAGTCTGGCGCGTTCGATGAAGCGGCGCGCTTGCGCCTGCAACAACTGGTACCGCTGATCGAGGCCTTCGTTCGTATCACCCGGCTGGAGCAGGAGAACCGTGCACTGCGCATGTCCCGTGCGGACGAAAAGCCAGTCGTCGGAGGGCTCAACGAAGACGGCGTCATCGGTCGCAGTCCGGCAATCACTCGTTTGCTCGATGAGCTGGGTGTCGTTGCAGAGTCCGAATTGCCGGTGCTGCTGACCGGTGAAACAGGCGTAGGCAAGGACGTGTTCGCTCGCTGGGTACATAGCCACTCGCCCCGGGCGAAGCGCCCGTTGATTCACGTCAACTGCGCGGCGCTTCCCGAATCGCTGGCCGAAAGCGAGTTGTTCGGTCACGTAAAAGGCGCGTTTTCGGGGGCCAACACCGATCGCAGCGGCCGTTTCGACGCGGCGCACGGCGGTACCCTGTTCCTCGATGAAGTCGGCGAGCTTCCGTTGAGCGTCCAGGCGAAGCTGCTGCGCACACTGCAGAATGGCGAGATTCAGCGTCTCGGCGCCGACAAGCCGTTGCAGGTGGACGTGCGCATCATCGCTGCGACCAATCGCAATCTGGCCGAGGCGGTGGCCAGCGGCTCGTTTCGCGCCGACCTGTACCACCGGCTATCGGTTTACCCGGTGCCGATTCCACCGCTGCGCGAGCGCGGCGCGGACATTCTGCTGCTCGCCGGGCATTTCATCGAACTCAATCGCGCACGGCTGGGTGTGCGCAGTTTGCGTCTCTCGACGCGCTCCGAGCAGGCCTTGCTCGCCTATGGCTGGCCGGGCAACGTGCGCGAGCTGGAGCACGTCATCAGCCGTGCCGCGCTGAAGACCCTCGGGCGCAGTGGCTCACGCCAAGCGATTCTTACGCTGGAGCCGGAACAGCTGGATCTATCGATGGCGGCTTTACCGAGCGACCCGGTGCCGGTCGCGCAGACGTTGCCCGAGGCGGTCATGCCGTTGCGTCTGGCGACCGATGCCTGTCAGCGTCAACTCGTCCGGCTGGCGCTGGAGCAGACCGAAGGCAACTGGGCGCGGGCCGCGCGGATGCTTGAAATCGATGCCAGCAACCTGCACAAGCTTGCCCGCCGCCTGGGGGTCAAGTAGCAAAACCGGCTGGACCGAATGGACCGGTCGGAGCCAATAACGATAAAGAGGTACGTGGGCGCGAAGTTGATATGGGTCAACACTGCGCATCCTGCCGAGCGATAGGCTTGCCACATACCAACTATCAGGAGCGTCCCGATATGTTCAATTCACCGCGCTGGGATGCCGACCTTATTCGCCGTTACGACAAGGCTGGCCCCCGTTACACTTCCTATCCGACCGCCGTGCAGTTCCATGACGGGGTGGCGCCGATGCACCTGTTGCATGCGCTGGACAAAAGTCGGGCTGCCAACCGCGACCTGTCGCTGTACGTGCACGTGCCGTTCTGCGCCAACATCTGCTACTACTGCGCTTGCAACAAGGTGATTACCAAGGATCGCAGTCGCGCACAGCCCTATCTGAACAATTTGTATCGCGAGATCGAGACGGTCGGTCGTCACGTCGGCAGCGAACAGAAAGTCGAGCAGCTGCACTTTGGCGGCGGCACGCCGACCTTCCTCAGTCATGACCAGCTGCGCGACCTGCTGGCCAAGCTGCGACAGCATTTCAATCTGCATGACGACGACATCGGCGACTACAGTATTGAAATCGACCCGCGCGAGGCCGACTGGTCAACCATGGGGCTGCTGCGCGAGATCGGTTTCAATCGCGCGAGCTTCGGCGTGCAGGACCTGGATCCGGAGGTGCAGCGTGCGGTCAACCGCCTGCAGAGTCTGGAGCAGACCCAGGCGGTGATGGAAGCGGCGCGTACGCTGGCCTATCGCTCGATCAATATCGATCTGATCTACGGCCTGCCCAAGCAGACGCCCGAAGGCTTCGCACGCACGGTCGAGGCGATCATCGCGCTCAAGCCGGATCGCTTGTCGGTATTCAACTATGCGCATTTGCCCGAGCGCTTCCTGCCGCAGCGGCGCATCAACACAGCCGATCTGCCGAGCGCCGCGGCCAAGCTGGAGATGTTCGAAAGCAGCATTCGCCAGTTGACGCAGGCCGGCTACCGCTACATAGGCATGGATCATTTTGCCCTGCCGGATGACAGCCTGAGCATCGCCCAGGAAACTGGCGCGCTGCAGCGCAACTTTCAAGGCTACACTACCCATGGGCATTGTGATCTGGTCGGGTTGGGCGTGTCGTCGATCAGCCAGATCGGGGATCTCTTCTGTCAGAACACCGCTGACATCAAACAGTATCAGCAATCGCTTGAGGCCGGGCAGCTGGCGACTCGCCGCGGTCTGGTGTGTCATGCAGACGACCGTCTGCGCCGGGCGGTGATCAGCCAACTGATCTGCCATTTCAACCTGCGCTTTGCTGAGATCGAGCAGCGTTTCGGAATCGACTTTCGTGATTATTTCCGCGATTGCTTCCCCATGCTGCAGCAGATGGACCGGGACGGGCTGATTCGCCTCGGCGAAGCCGGTGTCGAGGTGCTGCCGGCAGGCCGGCTGCTGGTGCGTTCGGTATGCATGGTGTTCGACGCCTACCAGAGCGTCGACTCCGGTCAGCGTTTCTCCCGGATCATCTGACTGCTCCGGTTGCTATGCTGGGAACATTCAGCCCAGCGACCGGAGTACGGATGAACAATCGACAGACAATCAGCGTCGGCCAGCCTATTCCTGACATCCTTCGTGATGCTATACGTGACGCCCGCCACATCGTGGTTTTCACCGGAGCGGGCGTGTCCGCGGAAAGCGGCATCGCAACCTTCCGCGACGCGGAGAAGGCAAGCCTTTGGAGTCGTTTCGATCCCATGCAACTGGCCACGGCGGAGGGTTTTCTTGCGGACCCTGCTATGGTCTGGGGCTGGTACACCGCTCGGCGGCAACAGGTAACCCAGGCTCTGCCGAATCCAGCGCATCAGGCGATCGCCGGCCTGGTCGGGCGAGCCCCGCGCGTCGAAGTCCTCACCCAGAATGTCGACGATCTTCACGAGCGTGCCGGCAGCGACCGGGTTACTCATCTGCACGGGGAGATCCTCAAATCACGCTGCTTCGATTGCGGCGCGCCTCAAGATCTCGCCGGGACACCCCAGGAGCCCGACGCACACGGGCGTCTGCGACCGCCGCGCTGTGAGCACTGCGCCGGGCCGGTCCGCCCTGGAGTGGTGTGGTTTGGTGAAATGCTCCCCGAAGAAGCCATGAACCATGCTTACAACGCCGCGATTCATTGCGATCTGATGATCTCGGTCGGTACCTCGGGAGTGGTATATCCCGCAGCAGAGCTGCCGAAACTGGCACATGACAATGGCGCCATGGTGATTCACGTCAATCCCGAGCGCCCGCCCGTGGTATGCGAACAGGACTGGTGTCTGCTCGGCCCGGCCGGAACCTGGCTGCCTGAGCTGCTCGGATGATCAGGACTACTTTGGTTTACACAATTGAACCTGCGCTCTGCGGTCTGTCCAACCAATGAACGCGGCTGCTCGTCAGCCAGCGGTCATCGTTTGAATCAACCCGGAGCCGCCAATGAACAGCAAATATCAAGCCTGTATCGAAGCCTGTAGCAACTGCGCAGTGGTATGCCAGACCTGTGCGGCCGCCTGCCTGCGTGAAGACAACGTGAAAATGATGGCGCGCTGCATTGCGCTGGATCTGGATTGCGCGGACATGTGCGCCATGGCCGCTGCTTTCATGGCGCGCGACAGTGAATACGCCAGGGAATTCTGCAAGCTGTGCGCGAAGATCTGCCGCGCCTGTGGCGAGGAATGCGGCAAGCACGAGCATGACCACTGTCAGGAATGCGCCAAGGCCTGTCTGGCCTGCGCCGAAGAGTGCGAGCGCATGGCGGCCTGATGACGTCAGGCGGCGTAGCGCGTTACGCCGCCTGCAACGGCAGGATCAGGCTGAAGGTAATCAGCCCCTGGCCCTGCGTCACTTCGATCCTGCCCTTGTGCGCCTCGGCTATTGCCGACGAGATGTAAAGACCAATCCCCAGACCGGTACGGTTACGCTCAGGCGACGTGTTCTGCTGCTTGAAGGGGACGAACAGCGTCGCAAGCTGTTTCTGGCTGAGCGTCTCGGCCTCGTTTCGAATGCTCAGCACAACGTCATTCGCGCGACGGGCCAGCTGCACCTTTACCGTCGTACCGAGCTTCTTGTGGTGGCGGGCGTTACTGAGCAGGTTCACCGCCACCTGCGCATAGCGATCCGGGTCGACGAGCGCGTGAACGCCGTCTTCGAGGTCGATGTCCATCGGGTATCCCGGATAGGCAACACCCGTCTCCCGCAATACGCCGTCCAGCAGGGCGGACACATCGGTTTGCACGGGATGAACGGCGATGCCGGAGCCCGCCTGCAGACGGCTCATCTCCAGAATCTGGCTGATCAGCCGCTCCATGCGGCTGCTCGAATAATTGATATGTTCGCGCAGCTCGCTCGTGCGCTGGCTGTCGTTGGACAACATCGATGCCGCCATGGAAATCGATTGAAGAGGAGTACGCAAATCGTGTCCGAGCGTAGCGATCAGGCGTTGACGCATGCGGTCTATCTCACCGGCACGATTCAGGCAGACCTCGACCATGTCACTGCGCAACTTGCTCGCGGTGCCAAGATCTGCCGGCGACCAGGGCGCAGACGTACCGCGAACGATCTCCTCCCAGGCATCGAAGGAGCCCCTGGGGGTCAGCCGTGCTCCGGACGGCCCGATGGCTGTCGTCTTTTCAGGTTTGCCACCCCAACGGATCTTGTGCACTTCTTCCAGCCGGAACCAGAAGATCCAGCCAGCGTTGGCCCGGTGAAAGCGAATGGCGACGACGCCGCAATAGCGGGCGTCTCCGCCGGTCGGGTCATCATGCTGCCAGCGATCGGTGGCAAATTCCTCCTCTTCGCGACTTTCCAGCGTCGCAGCAACGTTCATCGCTAGCGACGCGAAGTCGCCGCCGATACTCTGCACTCGGCCTCCCATCATCACCGCCGCGCCGTCGCATGCCATCAGGCTTGCGACGTTGAGTTGGGGTTCAGCCAACGCGTAGAGAATGTCTTCCGATTCGCGCACCTGACGGATGAGTGCCGTGCGTCGCTCGCTGGTGCGGTGTGTCAGCTCACTCTCACGGTTGGCCTCGAGCCGCTCGACCATGGCGCTGCAGACGTGCGAGCACACCTGGAACGACATGCGCACCGGATGCGGCAGGGTTTTCGGCGACATGTGGTGGCAGGCGAACAACCCCCACAGCTTCCCACCGACGACAATGGATACGCTCATTGACGCCTGCACGCCCATGTTCGACAGATACTCGCAGTGGATCGGGGACACGCTGCGCAGGGTGCTATGGCTCAGATCGAAAGGGCGCCCGGTCAGCGGATTGAGGTTGGGTACCAATGGCGAGCCGACATAATTGACGTCGGCAATCAGACGAATCGGATTCTGGATATACAGGCGGCGTGCCTGGGCAGGGATATCCGACGCCGGATAACGCTGACCGAGAAAGCTTTCCAGATCGTCGCGCCGCGCTTCTGAGACGACTTCACCGGAAAGATCCGGGCGGAATCGATAAGCCATGACCCGGTCATAGCCGGTCATGCGACGAATCTCGTTGGTAACGCTGTCGAGCAATACGTCGACGTCATCGCGCAGCTGAACCTGGCTGATGATGCGTTGTGCGTACATCGCAAATTGGGTAAACGAAGCGATGCCGGTAGTACGCGGCTCGAATTCCAGGTAGCAGACCGAGTCGTGCGTGTGCCCAATGACGTCGAACAGCGTGTCGCCGAGATGGGCTTCAACGCTGTTGGTCCAGGGTCCGGTGGAACTCAATGCGTCGTCGAGCAACTGCATGACGGTGACGCCGACGAGCGACTCGCACACCGTCTCGCCCACAGCCGGGACCGATCCGGTGACTGCCTCGAAGTTATCGCTGTGCGCCAGCAGTCTGGCCTGGCGATCCAGAGCCAGCAGCGCACCATGCGGCTGAATCGCGCCGGGAATGTGGATCGGTTCGTTATCGCAGTTGTCCAGCGTGACGGTCGGAGC
>CAYZFU010000138.1:6650-9059 GCA_964477725.1 uncultured Halopseudomonas sp. | reverse complement strand
CGAACGAAGAGTCCTGGGCTCAGAACCGTCGCGTAGAACTGCGTAAGTAATAAGCATGAAAAAAGGATACAGGGGTTTTGTGCTTGGTCTGGCGCTGTTGCCGCTCACGGTTGCAGCACAGGTTCCGGTGTACGATGGTAGCTCTGGCGGTTATCAGAGTGGCCAGTCGTCGGCCCCTGCATCCTCGCAGTCTGCAGCTGGTCTCTCGTTAGAGGGCCAGCTCATGCAGCAGCTCTATCAGTTGCAGCAGGAAGTATCGATGTTGCGCGGTCTGGTTGAAGAGCAGGAGCATCGCCTCAAGCAGATGGAGCAGAATCAGCTCGACCAGTATCAGGATATCGACCGTCGCCTCTCCGCCATGTCGAGCGGCAGTGCGCAGACACAATCACCCACGGCTCCCGCGAATCCGAATGGCACTGGTGCCATCGATGCACGGGCTCCGCTGCCAGCTCCGGCTGGCGAGTCAGCAGCTCCGGCCGACCCGGCCCGCGAAAAGCTGATGTATGATGCTGCGTTTGACCTGGTCAAGCAGCGAGATTTCGAGAAGGCCGCCATGGCTTTCAGCGCTTTCGTTCGGCGCTATCCGGACAGTGAGTATGCTGGGAACGCGCAGTACTGGCTGGGCGAAGTCTATCTGGCTCAGTCCGATCTCCAGGCGGCCGGTAAAGCCTTTGCTCAGGTCCCGGCTCGTTACCCCGGTCACCGCAAGGAAGCCGATGCGCTGTACAAGCTCGCCGACGTGGAACGGCGCCTTGGCAATGCGCAAAAGGCCCGGGACCTTTATCAGGAAGTGCTATCCAGGCATCCGAATACTTCCGCCGCGCAGCTCGCGCGCCGCGACCTCGATTCGCTCGGTTAGATCCGTCCTGTTTTTTTGTCCCGCCTCGGCTAAACTAGGCGCCTTCTAAACCATAGCCCGCTGTGATCACGCGTCTCGATGCGTTGTTGCGCCCGGCGGGCTTTTAGGGCCTCTGCCTGTTTAGCAGTCCAGCCCGGGACCATGCGATGCCAGATCAGTCGAATCCGAGTCTCCGGATCACGGAGATTTTCTACTCTATTCAGGGCGAAAGCCGCACCCTTGGCTTGCCGACCGTCTTCGTTCGGCTCACCGGTTGCCCGTTGCGCTGCACCTATTGCGATACCGCATACGCTTTCAGCGGCGGCGAGGTGATGTCGCTCGACGCAATCCTCGAGAAGGTGAGGTCTTTTTCGCCCCGCTATATATGCGTCACGGGCGGTGAGCCTCTGGCGCAGCCCAACGCTTTGCTTCTGCTCAAGCAGCTCTGCGATGCCGGCTACGAAGTATCACTGGAGACAAGCGGTGCGCTTGATCTGTCGGGGGTTGATGCGCGCGTTAGCCGTGTGATGGACCTCAAGACGCCGGATTCAGGTGAATCGCACCGTAACCTGTATGCCAATGTCGAATACCTGGGAGAGAATGATCAGGTCAAATTCGTCATCTGCAGCCGCGATGATTACGATTGGGCACGTTTCCAGACCGATCGGTATCAGTTGCCAGGCAGGGTAGGGGAGGTGCTGTTTTCGCCAAGCCACGGGCAGGTTGAAGCCCGCCAGCTGGCCGAATGGATCGTCGCCGACAATCTTCCGGTCCGTTTTCAGATGCAGCTGCACAAATACCTGTGGAATGACGAGCCAGGACATTGACATGACCCATCCAGATGAACGCAAGGCGGTCGTACTGCTTTCCGGCGGCCTGGACTCGGCCACGATTCTCGCTATGGCTCAGGCCGAAGGCTACGTGTGTTACACGATGAGTTTCGACTATGGCCAGCGGCATCGCGCCGAACTCGATGCTGCGGCCAACATCGCCTGTGCTGCTGGCGTGGCGGAGCACAAGGTCATCGGGCTTAATCTCAATGGCATGGGTGGGTCGGCTTTGACCGACCTGAGTATCGCGGTGCCTGAATCCGAGCAATCCGGCATCCCGGTGACGTATGTGCCGGCACGCAATACCGTGTTTCTGTCGTTGGCGTTGGGTTGGGCGGAAGTGCTTGGCGCGGCGGACATCTTCATCGGGGTCAACGCGGTCGATTACTCCGGCTATCCCGACTGCCGCCCGGAGTTCATCGAGGCGTTCGAGCGAGTCGCCAACCTGGCTACACGCGAAGGCGTCGAAGGGAAGGGCTTCAAGGTACACGCCCCTTTGCAGCAGATGAGCAAGGGCGAAATCGTTAGAGCAGGGCTCTCGCGGGGGGTCGACTACAGTCTGACGGTCTCCTGCTACCAGGCGGACGAGCAAGGACGAGCCTGTGGTCGCTGCGATAGTTGCCGGCTACGCTCTGCAGGCTTTGCTGCCGCTGGGGTTGCGGACCCGACGCGGTATGCTTAGCGAAAAAAGTGGTTGAATTCCTCCGCAAAATCAGTAGTATAGCGCGCGTTCCGGGTCGT
>CAYZFU010000138.1:0-6640 GCA_964477725.1 uncultured Halopseudomonas sp. | reverse complement strand
AGCTTCCGTTCGGGTCGTTAGCTCAGTCGGTAGAGCAGTTGGCTTTTAACCAATTGGTCGTAGGTTCGAATCCTACACGACCCACCATTTTTCTCGCCCTTTCGGTGCCGTACAGCACGTGCATGCAAGGGGCAGCAAGCGCCACCCCTACGGCTCCATCAAGCTTTCGCGTCAGTGCTTGGTCGCTGCAAGCAGCTCCTTTTTCTTCTTTTCCATACGCTCGCCGAGCTCTGCCAATTGTTCTTTGCTGAGGATTTTTTCGGCATCAGGGAACATCTCGCTTTCCTCTTCCTCGATGTGGTGCTCGAGTAGCTCTTTGAGCACCTTGACCCGACCGGAAAATTCAACTGTGCCTACGTCGGTCTTTTTCAGATCAGGTAACACCAGCGCCTCGACCGCCCGATGTTCCTCCTTGGCTTCGTGATACATTTTCGATTCGTCCTTGCCGCCGGCTTCCTTGTATGCCGGGTAAAAATCTTCTTCTTCGATTTGGGTATGTGCGTGCAGCTCCGCTTCGATCTGGGTCAGCAGCTCGGTCCGCTTCTTCACGGCGCGATCGGTGGTGTCGGTGATCTCGTTGAGCAGCTTCTTGAGCTTCTCATGGTCCTGGACCAGCAATTCTGTCGCGTTCATTTGTTCTTCTCCTCATCATGTAAAAAAACCTGCTTCAGACTGGCTAAAGCAGGCGTCGCCACGGTTTCGACTGTTGATCAGGACAATGCGCTGCTAAGGTGATCGCGCAAAAGCCCTTTGATTGTCGCCAAGTGCCGTTCTTCCTGGGCCAAGGCTTTTTTGAAGCTCGCCGCTATATCCTTCTGGTGGGCCTGTTCCGCCAGTTCGATCAGCAGCTCCCAAGCGGCGTTATCAGCCAGCTCGACGGTCAGCAGCGCATTCAGCGACTGCGGGATATCGGTACGAGGGTCGGTCAGTACCTGCATCACGCCCAGCGCAATCACCCCGGACACGTCCGCATCGGGAGTCATTGCGGTTGGGTCGGCGCCGAGCTTCTCCAGGGCAGATACCAGCAACTGGAAATGTTCTTCCTCGTCGTTGCGAATCTGCTGCAGGGTAGTGACCAGGCCTTGGTCGACCTTCTCTGCGCCCTGCACCTTCGCCAGGGTCGCCTCGTACAGCCGTACCCCGGTGCGCTCGTAGGCCAGTCGCTCGCCCAGCTTGTTGATCAGGACCTCGGGGTTTTTTCCCATCAGCTTTTCGAAGGTGCTTTTCAGCATGCCTTTGGCAGAGCCCGGTACCGGCACCGAACCAATGCGGCCGGCGTTGCCAGCCACCTCCTTCCGTGCGATCAGGAGTTGGGAAGCGTTGCCTGGCACGTCCGGCGGAAAATGCTTCAGCGCATCAAGCTGCCGTTCAGTGTCCTTGGGTGACATCTGGGCGCCTGTGAGGTTGTGCCCCATTTTCGATCCAGCATTAGTCATGACAGTCTCCTACTTAGCCTTGTTGCGTGCGAGTTCGGTACCCGGATACCAGGCGTAGCCCGCCGAAACGATGTCGGCAGGAATTCCTTCAGAGTTCATCTGGTTGCGATATTCCAGGGAGAGCGGGCTTTCATCTTTCTTGGCGACGTACTGCGTGCCAGAAGCGCGCATGTCGACCTCCTCTGCTAGCACCTTACGCACGAAGTCGCGCTGGCTCTTTAGCTGCACCATGTCAGGCAGCGTGCCGCCGAGGATCTCCGCAGGGTCGCGGCGCTCCATCTTTTTGAACAGATCACACACCAGGTTCAGGTGACCCAACTCGTAATCCAGGAAGCGCTCCCACATAGCCTTGATGCGCGGGTTGCTTTCCTGCTCGGCGCAGCTCTTGTAGTTGTAGACTTCCATCGCCTCATGAATCATCCATTTTTCCAGAAACGATTCGCTGGGATCCTTGAGCGAGCCGTATTGGGTGACGTGCTGTTCCTCGACCGAGGCGATCTCGGCGTACAGCTGGCGCGCAAGCGGGTCAGCGAATAGCGGGCCGATGTTCATGTAGTAGTCATGCGTCTGGAATTCCGCAGCGGTGATCATCGCAGCGTGGATCTTGGTGATCAGTGCGGCCTCTTCCTTCTGATAATTGTCCCGTAGATCGCTTTCCGGCGCGCGGTGGTGTTCCGAGGTGGGGCGGCCAGGTACAAGGTCGGTATAACCCTGCAGAATGTTGTTCGCATCCTTACCTTCAAGCCGGTCAAGCATGGCCGAGTAACGGTAGAGATGATCGAAATCTTCAAGCAAGCCATACCGATACGTCTGAGCCTGGTAAGGGTCGGGCTCGGTTTGTGCGACCGCCGCAGTTACCTCGATCGCCACCTGCTCGTACGCGACGGTAGTTTCCAGTGGCGAATGGTCAGCAGAAAGCAGCCAGTTGACGCTCGTCATTTGGTGTTGCTCGACACGCCGTACCTGTGCCAAAGGCAGCTGTAGCTCCTTATTGAACATCGCGCCGAAGTGCTTCAGTCGCAGCGCATCCTGTTCGATGCCGTTCATCAGGATGATACGCACCCGGGTGAACGCGTCGTCGTCCAGTTTGCTGATTGGTTTGCTGGAGATGTCTTTCCAAGTGAACGTCTGCTTTTCCAGCGGGACGCCCTGGTTATCTAGAATTCCGGATAATCCGTGCATGGATGCCTCCTCAGGCATATGGGCAATATTGTTCGAAGCGGGTGGAGTCTGCGATGCGCAACTGCTCGATGCGCGGCGCGCGAGCCACTCACAGATAGAAGGGCGATAGTGAGATATGGTTCAGAGTTTTTTTATATATAAAGCCAATTAAGCCGATAGGTTTCATTTAAAGGCGAGGCGACACAGTAACGCCGGTTCAAATAATTCTATATAGACATCAAAACGACACCATTTCTTGTCTTGGTGCGCTGGTGAACTTAACTGCGGCGATGTTTCCTAAAGAAAATGGCCAACTTCACTGCGGAGAGTTACCGATGAATATGAACGACTCAAAAGTCAAAAATCTGGTCGACTGGTTGCGCGACGCACACGCAATGGAACAACAAGCTGAAACGATGCTGAAGGCTCAGTCCGAGCGGCTGGAGCACTATCCCCAGTTGCGGGCCCGGATCGAAGAGCATATTACCGAGACTCAAGGGCAGCGAGAGCTGCTGGAAGAGTGTCTGGCCCGCTTCGATGCCAGCCCGTCTACGGTCAAGGATATGGGCGGAAAGATAATGGCTTTCGGTCAGGGCATCGGCGGCAGCATCATGACCGATGAGGTGGTGAAGGGCGCAGCGATGGGCTACGTATTCGAAAACCTCGAGATCGCCTCGTACACCGTGCTCATCGCCGCCGCGAAAGACGTCGGCGACACCGAGACTCAACAGGCGTGCGAACGCATCCTCGAGCAGGAAGTCGCCATGGCGCAGTGGTTGAAAGACCACCTGCCTGAGGTTGTCCGCGCGTTTCTCGCCAGGGATGCTGATCCGGACGCGGTCTCCAAGCGATGAAGGCATGGCTGACGGCCCATCTGGCCCGTCATACCCGGAGGACGTTGGCGAAGACGTTGAGCTTCGCCATCGTGCACTTCGCAGTCGCTTTCGGCGTCGCTTACTGGCTCACCGGCAGCGCGATCACGGGTGGCTTGATCGCGCTGATCGAGCCGGCATGCAACACCGTGGCCTATTTTTTCCATGAACGGTTGTGGCAGCGCTTCGGCTCCGACCCTACGCCAGCAAAAGGCTATGGTCATGGCAACCTGCTGCAACAGAAGGAGCGGTGACCCAATTGGGACGCCCTGAACCTCTTTCCGAGTGGCATGTCACTTGAATAGACGAAGGAGCTGTCGAACTTCCAATCCGACGAACAAGAGGTACGCACATGAATCAAGTACAGTCTTCTCAAGGCGGTAATACGCTCGACAAAATGAAATCCATGGTAAACGGTCCGACCAATGTACAAGGCATGGAGCGTGCAGCTTCGCTTGCCGGCGGGGCGCTGCTGGTCTTCCGGGGTATGCGTCGTGGTGGAATCTTCGGCCTCGCCAGCATGGCGATGGGCGCGGCAGCGCTTATGCGCGGGACGACCGGCCATTGCGAGATGAAGCAGAAGCTGCAGCAGCGCAAGGCCTGAACAGCCGCCCTGCAGTCGACCATTTCCACCATCAAACCAGGAGAAGCAACCATGGCAGCAGACAACGTTAAAGACGTCATCTCTACGCTGAACAATCTCATTGAAACCAGCAAGGACGGCGAAGCCGGGTTCAAGGACTGCGCTGAGGATATCAAGCGACAGGACCTGAAAAGTCTGTTCACCGCACGAGCTCAAGAGTGCGCGAAGGCGGCTGCCGAGCTACAGGCAATAGTCGTGCAGCTCGGGGGGGATCCTGAAGACAGCACCAGCATCAGTGCAGATATGCACCGTCGCTGGGTGGACATCAAGTCGGCGATCACTGGCAAGGACGATGAAGCAGTGTTGAGCGAATGCGAGCGCGGCGAAGACGTCGCCAAGAAGAACTACAAGCAAGCGCTCGAGAAAGATCTTCCACCGGAGATTCGTGCAGTGGTACAGCGTCAGTATGACGGCGTATTGCGCAACCACGATCAGGTCAAGGCACTGCGCGATTCCGAACGCGCCAAGAGCTGAGGCTCGGCGCGGAAAACCGCAAGGAGAGAGGGCAGCCTGGCTGCCCTTTTCTTCGGCTCGGCCTTGGCAATCACGCAGAAGAAAGGGCGCCGCGGCGCCCTTTCTCTTTCCAGGCTGGTGCTATCAGTTGCTGCCCGAGTTGCCTTGGCCAGATCCACCGGTGGTAGTGTTGGTTCCACCACCGCTGGTGCTGGTGTTGCCTTGGCCAGACCCACCGGTAGTAGTGTTGTTACCACCGCTGTTGTTGCCAGTTGCGCCGCTGTTGTTGTTACCACCCTCAGCACCGGTCTGGGTTTGAAGCTGCTTGGCCTCGCCGTAATGCTCACGCAGCATTTCGAGCTGATCGCTGGCCCATTGCTTTAGCTCTTCATCCTGCAGGTTCTGAGAGGCTTCTTCGTAGATTTCAATGGTCTGCTCGTGCGCTACGACCTGGTTGTTGGCATAAGCCTGGTCGAAATTCTCACCTTCGCGCAATTGCAGGATCATCGCCTTGCCACGATCCATCAGCGTAGCGTCGTCAGGAAACTCGATGTTTTTCTCCTGCGCCATTTGTTTGAGCTCTTCATTGGCAGAGCGATGATCTTCAATCATCTTTTCGGCGAACTGATTCACTTCTTCAGACTGACCCCGCTCAAGCGCCAACTTGGAGGTTTCGATTTCAGCGAAGCCCTTTTCGGCAGCGCTGTCCACGAATTCTTCTGCTTCCATCGCCCAAGCAGAGCTGGCGGCGAAAGACATTGCGACGGCAAGTGCTCCGGTTTTGAATATGTGTGCTGTCTTCATATTTCGTTCCTTATCGGATAATGAGCGTATTTCAGACATTGAAGTCGGCGGCATTTCGATATGCTCGGTGACCTCGTGCTGTCTGTTCGACTCCTGGGTGTAGTCGTGCCAATCGAGTACACGGCTGGAAGAGAAATTTCATGAATCAGGCATGCGCAGGCAACTCCCTACGCGTTCTTCCGGCCGTGCGAGCAGAATCACCCACTCGCTAATTTTGAGTGATGCTGGCCTCAAAAGTTCGTCGAAAGTTTGCGTCTCACGCAGTGACGAAGAGACATTCATCTCAAATCGAGGACTTTCAGTAAGTCCCGCTCTGATGTTGCGCTGATATGATATTGATTCGCCGGTGATTGTGCGTTCGCGGAAGTCGCCAGGATTGGTCATTGGCGTGGTGTTTTTCAGTCGGAATATCTCTAAATCATCTGCGAACGTTTCGTTGCATATACGCTTCAAACATGTGAGCGCTTCCACTGCGCTCGATAACCTGAACATCAGAGGATTTTGGACATGGCTCAACATCAAGGTGGTAAGGGTAATTTTGCGGAGGATCGGGAGCGCGCAGCCGAAGCGGGACGCAAGGGTGGTCAGCAAAGTGGCGGGAACTTCAAAAACGACCCGGAGCGCGCTTCTGAAGCCGGTCGCAAGGGTGGCCAGAACAGCCAGAGCGGACGAAACTCGTAAACGCTTCGGTGAGTGAATGAAATAGCGGAAGCAGGATGCTTCCGCTATCGGTTTGCCGCTTTACTCCAATCCCTGTTCTGCTTCCTGGCTGCCAATATAGCTGGCATCCGTTTGCGCAGCTCTCCACATGTGCTGAAAGACGAACGCATTGGTCACCACGAACAGAAAGCCGACCGCTACGATACAGGCAGCATAGAAGCGCGTTTCATCGGTGCGCTTCAGATGCATGAAGGCGGGCAGCCCCTTGAATAAGAGAACTATGGCCCAGGCGGTAGTGACGAAAGCGCCCCCGACTACCAGCAGTCGATAGGGGAAGGCGCCCACGATTCCACCCAGCATCAGCGGCAACGATACGAAAGTGATGAAGGCCATCGCTCTGGCCAGTGTCGGTCGGCCCGGCGTGCGAAACAGAACCCAGCGGGTGATCAGGCCCATGACCCCGACCCCAAACACGAAGCCGACGTACACCAGAACAGCTAGCGTGAGCGCGCTGCCTTGGGTGAGCAGATGAGTATCCTGGCTGCCGAACAGCTCCCAACCCACATGCGCCGTGCCGATATAGATGGAGATGGCCGGTATCAAGCTGAACA
>CAYZFU010000137.1:0-9106 GCA_964477725.1 uncultured Halopseudomonas sp. | reverse complement strand
AAGAATCCCACTATCATTCCCGCCGGGGCCCGGCCCCGGCGGCTTGCTGCAGGCTACCGCTTGGCAAAGCGCTCGACCAAAGCGGTTTGCTGCCTGGCGGTTGCGGCGAGTTCGACGCCTACGTCGGCGCTGCGTGCAGCTTGGGTGGCGGTTTTGTCCGACAGGCCTGCAATATTCACAACGTTGCGGTTGATCTCGTCGGCTACCGCGCTTTGTTCTTCCGCTGCGGCGGCGATCTGGCCGGCCATTTCGTCGATCCGCTCGATAGCAGCGCGAATGCCGTCGAGCGCCTCGTCCGCTTGCGCCACGCGGCTTACACCGATTTCCGCCTGCTCCTGGCCTGAGTGCATGGTGCTGACAGCGCGAGCAGCGGCCGCCTGCAGATTCTCGATCAGCTTGTGAATCTGCTCGGTCGAGCTGGCGGTGCGGCTGGCCAGCGCGCGTACTTCGTCAGCCACCACGGCAAAGCCGCGGCCCTGTTCGCCGGCGCGTGCCGCTTCGATCGCGGCATTGAGCGCGAGCAGGTTGGTTTGCTCGGCAATGCCCTTGATCACATCGACCACGCTGCCGATCTCCTGCGCATCGACCGATAACTGGTTGGACACGGTGGCGGCCGAGCGCACTGATTCAGACAGGATCTCGATGGCGTCCCGAGCTTGACTGGCTACCTGCTTTCCTCGCGTTGCCAGCGCGCTCGCATCACGGGTAGCGTCCGCGGTGCGCTGCACATTGCCGGACACTTCCTGGGTGGCCGTGGCCATCTCGTTGATGGCTGTGGCGACCATGTCGGTCTCCTGACGCTGCCGCGATAGGCCGTCGCTGCTGCTGCGCGCCAGTTGGCTGGATTCTTCTGCTTGCTTGCGCAGACCCTCCGTGCTGTCCATGACGCGGGTCAGACAGGTGCGCAGGCGCGCCTGCTGGCTGTGCATGGCCATTTCCAGCTGACCGAGTACGCCGCGATGGGGCGTGTACATGGTGGCGAGCAGCGGATCGATGATCGCATCGTCAGCAGCGCTGATGGCACGCTGCATGCGAGCATCTGCAATCCGCTTGTAGACCCACGCCGCTGGGATGCCTGTGGCACACGCTACGGCCATACCAAGTCCACCGAAGGCCAGCGTCAGGCCGCCGCCGATTGCCGCGAGAGATATGCCGAACGCGGTCGGTAGCGCTATTCCGGCCCAGTCGGTGGTGTGCGCGGATCGTCCTTCGTTCAAGCGACGGTAGAGCGCCTCGGCGCGCTCGACCTGGGCGGGGGTGGTTCGCACACGCACCGACTCGTACCCGGTAACCCGGCCGTTATCCCAGATGGGCGTGGCATAAGCGTTGACCCAGTAGTGATCGCCATTCTTGCAGCGATTCTTGACGATGCCCATCCAGCTACGGCCGTCCTTCAGATCGGCCCACATGTGCGCAAAGACCGCAGCCGGCGTATCGGGGTGACGTACCAGATTGTGCGGGCTGCCGATCAGCTCGTCGCGGGTGAAACCACTGATGTCGACGAAGGCATCATTGCAGTAGACGATCTGACCCTTCAGATTGGTGGCAGAAATGAGGCGCTGCTCAGACTTGAAAGTACGTTCACGTTGGGTGACCGGAAGATTGTTGCGCATCGAAATCCTATTGTGGGAGACGGCGGGAGCGGAGAGCGGGTTTTTGTTGTCTATGCTCACTGTATCGTCAGAGCGCGCGGAGGCTTTAGCCTCTACAGCGAAAGTATTAACACACTGTTTCGCAGTTCGATTTAATCCGGCGCACGCCGTCGGCCGACCAGAAAGGAGAGTCGCAGATGTCCCAAGGCAATAGTCTGGATACGCTGAGCATGCTGCAAGTGGGGGAAAAGACCTACCACTACCATTCACTGCCGAAGGCGGCCGAAAAACTCGGCAACATCGATAGGCTGCCCGTATCACTCAAAGTGCTGCTGGAGAATCTGCTGCGCCACGAAGACGGCGTGACCGTTACGCGGGACGATATCCAGGCGATGGCCGACTGGTTGAAGACGCGCTCGTCCGACCGGGAAATACAGTACCGGCCTGCTCGCGTACTGATGCAGGATTTCACCGGCGTGCCGGCGGTGGTCGATCTCGCTGCCATGCGCGATGCCATGGCCAAGGCGGGTGGCGATCCGCAGCGCATCAACCCGCTTTCGCCGGTGGATCTGGTCATCGACCATTCGGTAATGGTGGATCGCTTCGGCTACGACGATGCCTATGAGGATAACGTCGATATCGAGATGAAGCGCAATGGCGAGCGCTACGAATTCCTGCGTTGGGGCCAGAAGGCCTTCAACAACTTCCGCGTGGTACCGCCGGGCACCGGCATCTGCCATCAGGTCAACCTGGAGTACCTGTCGCAGAGCGTGTGGGCGTCAGAAAAGGATGGCAAAACCTGGGCCTACCCGGACACCCTGGTAGGCACCGATTCCCACACCACCATGGTCAACGGCCTGGGTGTGCTGGGTTGGGGCGTCGGTGGCATCGAAGCAGAGGCAGCCATGCTCGGCCAGCCGGTCTCGATGCTGATTCCGGAAGTCATTGGTTTCAAGATGACCGGCAAGCTGCCAGAGGGCATCACGGCTACCGACCTGGTACTGACCGTCACGCAGATGCTGCGAGCCAAGGGCGTGGTGGGCAAGTTCGTGGAATTCTATGGTGATGGCCTGGCCGACCTGCCGCTGGCCGACCGCGCGACCATCGGCAACATGGCACCGGAATACGGCGCCACCTGCGGCTTTTTCCCGATCGACGAGATATCGCTGGGCTACCTGCGCATGACCGGGCGCCCGGATGAGGTGATCGACCGTGTCGAAGCCTACTGCAAGGCGCAGGGCATGTGGCGGGAACAGGGCATGGAACCGGAATTTACCGACAAGCTGGAACTGGAGCTTGGTCAAGTCGAAACGAGCCTGGCCGGACCCCGGCGTCCACAGGATCGCGTATCGCTGGGCGGCGTAAGCAAGGCGTTCCAGGAGTTGATGGACCTGCATCCGGCCCCGCGCGACCAGAACCAGGTCGAGGAGGATGGCGAAGGTTTGGGTCGTGGTCAGGCCAGGGTCAGCATGGATGGTGAGGAATTTACGCTGGAGCATGGCGCGGTAGTCATTGCGGCGATCACCTCGTGCACCAACACGTCCAACCCGAACGTGATGATGGCGGCAGGTCTGGTGGCGAAGAAGGCTGCCGAGCTGGGCTTGCAGCGCAAGCCATGGGTGAAGTCTTCGCTGGCGCCGGGGTCCAAGGTGGTGACCGACTACCTGGAACGTGCCGGTCTCACGCAGTACCTCGATCGATTGGGCTTCAACCTGGTCGGCTACGGTTGCACGACCTGCATCGGCAACTCCGGCCCGCTGCCTGACGAGATTGCGCGAGCAGTCGCGGAGCATGACCTGGCCGTATCCTCGGTGTTGTCAGGTAACCGTAACTTCGAAGGTCGCGTGCATCCGCAGGTACGTGCCAACTGGCTGGCTTCGCCGCCGCTGGTAGTGGCTTACGCCTTGGCTGGCAACACCCGGATGAATCTGCTCGCCGAGCCACTGGGGCACGACAGCAACAACCGCCCTGTCTTTCTCAAGGACATCTGGCCGAGCAACGCCGAGATTGCCGAGGCGGTGGCACAGGTCGATGGCAGCATGTTCCGCAAGCGCTACGCCGATGTGTTCAGCGGCGACGAGCATTGGCAGTCGATTCGCGTGACCGAAAGTGACACCTACGCCTGGAACAACGAGTCGAGCTACGTGCAGAACCCGCCGTACTTCGAAACCATCGATCAGCCGTTGCAACCGTTGAAGCCGATCCAGGGCGCGCGTGTGCTGGCGGTATTTGGCGACTCGATCACCACCGATCACATCTCTCCGGCAGGCAACATCAAGGCGTCGTCTCCCGCGGGCCGCTATCTGCAGAGCCTGGGCGTCAGCCCCGAGGATTTCAACTCGTACGGCTCGCGCCGCGGCAACCATGAAGTGATGATGCGCGGCACCTTCGCCAACATCCGCATCCGCAACCGGATGCTCGGAGGCGAAGAGGGCGGCGAGACGATCCACGCGGGCAGCGGCGAGCGTATGTCGATCTACGACGCAGCGATGCGGTATCAGAGCGAAGGCACACCACTGGTAGTACTGGCTGGCAAGGAATACGGTACCGGCTCGAGCCGCGACTGGGCAGCCAAGGGCACCAATCTGTTGGGCGTAAAAGCGGTGATTGCCGAAAGCTTCGAGCGTATCCACCGTTCGAATCTGGTCGGGATGGGCGTGTTGCCGCTGCAGTTCGTCAATGGTGAAAACATCGAGTCGCTGGGAATCGATGGCTACGAGACGCTGGACGTGCAGGGTATCGATGACAACCTGGTGCCTGGCCAGACGCTCAACGTGGTGGGCAAGCGCAAGGATGGCAGCGACGTTCAGTTCGACGTGCTGTGCCGTATCGACACCCGCAACGAGATCGATTACTTCAAGGCCGGCGGGATCCTGCACTTCGTCTTGCGGGATATGAACAGCAACCGCTAGACAGGCGGACCAGGCAGGCCGCTGTCTGCCTGCCTGGTTCGGTGATGATCGAAAACCATCGCGGCGGGGACGCCGCTCCCACAGGTGCTTCTTTCAATGCGATGCGCAGGTTGCGTGACGTCGCGCCTGGTTGATTTGTGAAAGAACCCCCTCGCCACGAGGGCCTTGTGATTTTGTAGGAGCGGCGTCCCCGCCGCGATGGCGGTTTCCGGCCAACCGACGGCCTGCTGTAATCACCTCTGCCTCGCTCGGTATGGCCGGCGCCGCGATGGTTTTGTGATTTTGTGGGAGCGGCGTCCTCGCCGCGATGGCAACCTCGCCTGCGCCACCTTCGTCTCTACCAACCGCTCCCCCTGTTACGGCTCTATTCTGGCTTGTCCGCCACCGCGCGCTCGGGCTCGACGATCACTGGTTCGATCTTGTACAGCCCGTTATCGATATCCGATCCGAAATAGATAACCCCGTTGGCGTCGACCGCGACGCCGGTCGGAATACCGCTGGGTGGCATGCCTGGCCCGGCGGGCAAGCCTATCGGCAGATCCTTGGCCAGCACTTCGCGTTCCCCACTGTCGAGATCAAGCACCGAAAGCCTGCGTTCGGCGGTTTCCGCGATGACGAAATCGCCGTTTTGCAGCTGTGCCAAGCCTTCTGGCATCGCCAGATCCTTGGCCACACGGGTCAGCTCGCCAGTCTTCGGATTCACACGGGTCAGAAAGCCGGCTGCCTCGGTCAGGTAGATATTCCCGTCCTGGCCCATGATCATCTGCACTGGCCCGTGCAGTCCTTCGGCAACGTCAGTGCGCTCGTCATAGTTCTCGCCGCCCAGCTTCACCAGCTTGCCGCTGGCCATCTCGCTGATCACGATGCTGCCGTCGGGCAATTCAACCGCCGCGCTCGGTGCGTTCAGGCCATGCACCATTGCGCTGGTTTCTTGGGTTTCGCTATCGATGATCTGTAATGTTCCGGTTGATGTGCTGGTGAGCAGGAAACGACCCTTCCCGAACGCCACCGAGGACGGATATTCCAGATCTGACCCATGCGCGCGACGGATATCGGTGACTTCGCTGTTAGCGGTGTTGATCGAACGGAAGGCGAAGATGTCGGCGATATACAACGTCTCGCCATCTTCGCTTATGGTCAGTCCCGCCGGCACGGCCAGCTCACCCTTGGTGATCACCCGGGTCTCGCCGGAGCCGGGATTGACCTGCTCGATGGAGTTATCCGCCATGTTCGAGACGAAGATGCGATCGTCCTTGTCGATGGCAAGGTTATCCAGCGAGGTATCCAGCGTCGCGACCACGTTGGTTTCGCCTGTCGCGACATCGATGCGGTTGAGCGTACCGGCGTGGGTATCCACTGCGTAAAGGTTGCCCTTGGAGTCGAAATTCACAGCGGCAGGCGTGTCGAAGCCATCGGCGACGACCTGCAGCTCGCCATCGGCCGGATTGATCTTCACCACCTGACCCTTGAACCACAGCGGCCCATAGAGCCAGCCGTCCTTGCCGACCTCGAAGCCATTGAAGCCACCCAGGTCCTTGCCAATCTGCCGCGGTTCGCTGTTACCGGAAAGGTCAACTTCCCACAGTGCATCACCCAGAAACACCTGGCTCGCGTAGAGCTTGCCTGTTTCCTGATTGAACGCGATGGAGTTGATGCCGGGCAAGCCTTCGGCGAGCACACGGATCGCTGCGTCATCGTTTTCGCGGTAGAACACCTTGCCCAGGTAAAAGCCGGTCCACGCCATTTCGCCATTCGGGCCGATAGCGATGTCGTCCGCCTGGCCTTCCGGCGGTCCGATGAAGGTCGTCACGTCGCCGCTCTCGATATCCACCTGATACATCGTGGCGCTGACTACGCTGCCGGCAAGCAGGCGCCCCCGATGGTCCACGGCCAGACCATGCACACCCTTGAATGCGGATGGCGCGACCAGTGCCTGTGGAGGTTGGTAGGTATTGTCGGCCAAGGCGGGCGCGCCGATCAGGGTGGCAAGCAGTGCGAGGGGCAAAACCGGTTTCATGTTCGATCCTTCTTTTTGTTATCGGAAATGTTCGGCACGGCTTTGATTCTAGCGAACCATTCGGGTTTGGCAGCCTCAATCGAGCCGCGTTATGACCATACATGCATTGCGGACAGCAGCCCGCTTCGCCGCTTCAGCTGTCGAACAGATCGAGCGTGCGCGGCGCAGGTCGGCAGCGCTCGATCAGATGCGGACCGTCGTTGCGCACGTTGCCCACCGCGATGTCGACCTCGTGCCACTTGAAGGCGTCGGCGGGCGTCGCGTGATGCCGAGCCAGCTCGTGCGCATGCTCGGCAGGCAGGCCGGGATCGAGCCACCGGCGCGCCACGTCCGCAGGTAGCACCACTGGCCGCCGATCATGGATGTCGAGCATCCCGCCCTCACTGTCTGCGGTGATGATGGCGAAACCGGTCTCTTCGGGTGTCACCTCGGACGGACCCCGGGGGAAGCGACCGATCGCCGCGAGAAACATGGGTTCGGTGTCGGGCAAGTGAATGAAATACGGTTGGCGGCTCTGCGGCGCATGAGTATCGCGCACCCATTCGAACCAGCCATCGGCCGGAACCAGACAGCGGCCACTGGCCCAGATGTCTCGCCAATACTTGCTGGTCGCAGCTGTTTCGAGACGAGCATTGATCGACGGTGGCTTGCCCGCAGCCCACAGCGGCGCGTAGCCCCAGCGCATCGATGAAAAGCGCAGCCCGTCGGCATCCTGATGCAGCACGCTAACGCTCGTCTGTGGCGCCACGTTGTAGCGCTGGCTGTCCTCGCTACCGACCGGACCCGCCACGGGCGCTTGGCTCTTGAGCCACTTCAGATATTTTTCTTCGGACCGAAAGTGGGCGATGCGACCGCACATGGCTCCTCCGCTGCAGAGATGCGTCCGATCAGCCTAGCGGATAATCGGCGCGGCGGGGCTAGGACGCCCTGAACCAGTCCCATAGGCCGAGAGAGGTTTCCGGCATCAGGTTGATGCCCAGAGCGGATTTGAGCAGATAGAGCACGATCATGCCGACCAATACCGAAAAAAACAGAAACCCGATCAGCGACAGCGCGCCGACCACGCGGGAGATTTTCTCTTCGCTGCGGGTGAGCTCGCGTCGGTTGCGACCGATCAGCAGGACGAAGTAATAACGCCAGCGCCAGAGGTTGAGCGTGCCGCGCAGATCCACCGGGTGGCGCCCCCAACGACGGGCGCCGAACGCCACCTTCAAAGCCTGGAGTTGCTGCTCGCTGAATGAGTCCCTGACATCCTCGGGCAACCGTTCTTTCAGTCCTTTGACGAACCAGTCTTCGCTGGACCGGCTGTGGTGTGGATCCTGTTTACTCAACGGCTTGGTCTCTGCGGCGCAGTGTGGTTGCGGGGAGCTGGGGTCGCAGGCAGGCAGTGCTGCGTGAATCGATTGACCGACAGCGAAGCGCGACATGGTATCGCGCCTGCGTCGCAAGCCCAAGCCAAAGCCCAGGCGGCGAACTCCGAGGGCGAGCCCGACAGCCGTGTGTCTAGAGCGAGATGTGTCCGTCGATACAGGTCACAGCCGTACCGCCAATCTGGATGCGCTGTTCGTCGATCGTGATATCGATCAGGCCCGCCCGTCCGAGGGCAGCGCCCTGGGAGGATACGAATCTGGAGCCAAAGTGAGCCGTCTGACCGGTTGCGCGGATGAAAGCAGCCAGGCAACCATTGCCGCTACCGCAAACCGGATCCTCCTCGATTCCGGTCGCAGGGCCGAAGGCCCGGGTTTCGACGCGGGCTGGGGAGCCTTCGGGATACTCACCAAAGATCACGACGCCGGTAGCTTGCACCTTGATGTCCTGCTGGCGCATCCGCAGAAAGTCGGGCTTGCAGGCGAGCACCGCTTCCGCCGAAGGCAACTGGGCTACGATCCAGCGGGCCCCGACATCGATCAATCGCGGCGTGGCCTGGCGAACGATTGGCGTGCCAAGGAGCGCTTCGAGCTCGTCGATCTGCGGTTGATCGAATGCGGTGAATGCCGGTTCCGGCAGTTCAAAGGCAATGGATCGCTGGTCGCCCGATTTCGAAACGCTCAACGGAACCAGCCCCGCCGCACACTCCTGTACCAGCCGACCGTCACGCGCCTGGATGTGACCGGCCTCGAGCAGGGCGTGCGCCGTGCCAATCGTCGGGTGCCCGGCGAAGGGCAGCTCGGACACCGTGGTGAAAATCCGCACCTTGTAATCTGCAGCAGACGTTATTGCAGGCAGCACAAAGATAGTTTCGGACAGGTTGGTCCAGTTCGCTATCTGTTGCATCTGAGCGTCAGACAGACCCTCTGCGTCCAGAACCACCGCTACGGGATTGCCTCGAAACGGCGTAAGAGTGAAAACATCGACCTGTTTGAACGGGACGCGGCGCATGGGGTGGTCTCCTTGTGATTCGATGATGCTAGTTGCATCCCGCTCGATGATACAGAGACAGTGGCGGGTGGGTGCGTGGGAACAGTTGCCAGCGAATCGCCTGGTTATTTCGATGTAGGAGCGCACCTGGGCGCGAAAGCAGAGCCCGAAACCCTTCGCGGTCATGCCCGCTTGTATGGTTTCTCGGCAGGTCCAAAATTGACCTG
>CAYZFU010000136.1:0-9206 GCA_964477725.1 uncultured Halopseudomonas sp. | reverse complement strand
GCTACGAGACAGGTTGGTGACGCTGGTTACCATATCCAAACTCCCAGAAGAACGATCAGAACGGCCGACAGCGCCAGAACCACTTTGGCTCCGAGAATGCCGCCTTCCAGGCTTTCACCCAGACCCGCATCCATCAGCAGGTGGCGGATACCCGCGACCAGGTGGTACAGCAGTGCAGACAGGATGACCCAGAGGGTCAGCTTGGCCAGCGGATGCTGCAGAATTGCCCCGACTTGCTCGAAACCGCTTTCGGAACTGAGCGACCGGTCCAGCATCCAAAGCAGGGCAGCGATGGCGATGAACAGGATGACGCCCGAAATACGGTGAGCGATAGACGAATAGGCTGTGACAGGAAGTCTGATTGTCCTGAGATCTAGGTTGACAGGTCTTTTGCTTTTCACGGCTATATTCACACTCATGGCCCTGTGGACAGGGCTGGATTATAGGAAGGTGCACTAACTAAGTGGGTACCCCAATGACCCGTGGTGCAGCCTCCAGGGGAAGCCGGGATGGGTCACTTTGCCGGTCATGGAGTATAGAGAGTTGCCCCCTTGATTACAATGCAAACACCGGCCTCGCGAGACCCGCCGAGCCGCGTAATTGCGCGGTTATCGCCCCGATCCAGGGCGTCTATAAAAGTCATTTATGGCAGTGATATCCATTCACTATCAGTAGAATTGACAAACGGGATTATCACCTTATAGTGATGCGGGCCCTGCGTGGGGGGTCACACTTTCGATACAGCAAAACAGGAGGCCATTCATGGCTGACAAAAAGGCGCAGTTGATCATCGAGGGCGCTGCCCCCATTGACCTGCCAGTCTATTCTGGCACCCTTGGTCCGGATGTAGTGGATGTTCGCGGCCTGACCTCCGAGGGGATCTTCACCTTTGACCCCGGCTTCATGGCCACCTCTTCATGCGAGTCCAAGATCACCTTCATCGATGGTGAGAAGGGCGTCCTGCTGCACCGCGGCTACCCGATCGAGCAACTCGCCGAGAAGGCTGACTTCCTCGAAACCTGCTACCTGCTGCTCAAGGGTGAACTGCCCAGCGCCGAGGAAAAGCAGAAGTTCGACAGCACCATCAAGAACCACACCATGGTTCACGAGCAGTTGAAGACCTTTTTCAACGGCTTCCGTCGCGATGCGCACCCGATGGCTATCATGTGTGGTGTGGTCGGCGCCCTCTCCGCCTTCTACCATGACTCGCTCGACATCAACGACGCGCATCATCGCGAGATTTCAGCTGCCCGTCTGATCGCCAAGATGCCGACGCTGGCGGCAATGGTCTACAAGTACTCCATGGGCCAGCCCATGATGTACCCGCGCAACAACCTGTCGTACTCGGAAAACTTCCTTCACATGATGTTCAACACCCCCTGTGAAGAGAAGAAGATCAATCCGGTGCTGGCCAAGGCCATGGACCGTATCTTCGTTCTGCATGCCGACCACGAGCAGAACGCTTCGACCTCCACCGTCCGCCTGGCGGGTTCGTCCGGTGCCAACCCGTTCGCCTGTATCGCAGCCGGCATCGCCGCCCTGTGGGGACCGGCTCACGGTGGCGCGAACGAAGCCGTACTGCGCATGCTCGACGAAATCGGTGATGTATCGAACATCGAAACATTCGTCGCCAAGGCCAAGGACAAGGACGACCCGTTCAAGCTGATGGGCTTCGGTCACCGCGTTTACAAGAACTTCGATCCACGCGCCAAGGTCATGAAGCAGACCTGCGACGAAGTATTGAACGAGCTGGGCATCAACGATCCGCAGCTGGAACTGGCGATGAAGCTGGAAGAAATCGCCCGTACCGACCCCTACTTCATCGAGCGCAACCTGTACCCGAACGTCGACTTCTATTCGGGCATCATTCTCAAGGCTATCGGCATTCCCACCGAGATGTTCACGGTGATTTTCGCTACCGGCCGCACGCCAGGCTGGATTGCCCACTGGAACGAAATGATCAGCGGTCCGTACAAAATCGGCCGCCCGCGTCAGCTTTATACCGGCGCCACCAAGCGCGATTACCCTTCGAAGTAATCCGCTGCGATGCAAAGCCCCGCCGATGCGGGGCTTTTTTGTGCTCATTCAGCTCCTACTGATTTCAGGCCGCGGCCAACGCCAGCATCACCCCGTCTCGGACTCCAGCCACCCCAGTATTTGCAACGCCTCCTCGGCATTGTTGCCACATACTGCCGGGTCCGCTTTGAAGGCCGCGCATACGCTGGGCCGTTCGGGTAATCGGAAAATCGCACAGCGCTTGTCCGGCAGCAAGTGTAAACATGCAGTTCCAGCCGGCTTACCGCCAGGCATGCCGGGCATAGAGGAAGAGATGGACGGCGCAATGCAACACGCACCACACCCCTGCCGACAGCTTATGCTCACGACTCGTTACCCTCTTGGCCAAATCCTGCTTTAACCATGCGCGCACCACAACATCGGAGCAGGCATCGCTGTTCAGACCTATCCGGGCGCAGACCGCCTGCCGTTATGACTCGATCGTCCGCGGACCGCTCGATCTGCCGCGCGCAGTGTATGTCATTTCCCGCGCTTGAGACGACTGATCAGACTGGACGTATCCCAGCGACCGCCGCCAGCCGCCTGGACCTCAGCGTAGAACTGATCGACCAGGGCAGTAACCGGTAGCTGGGAACCGTTGCGCCGCGCCTCCTCCAGCACGATCGACAGGTCCTTGCGCATCCAATCCACCGCAAAGCCGAAGTCGAACTCTCCGGCGAGCATGGTCTTGTGTCGATTGTCCAACTGCCAGGATTGCGCTGCACCCTTGCTGATCACGCCCATGGCGGCCTCGCCATCAAGGCCGGCGCTCTGCGCGAAGTGCAGTGCTTCGGAGAGCCCCTGCAGCAAGCCGGCGATGCAGATCTGATTGACCATCTTGGTCAGCTGGCCGCTACCCACCTCACCCATGTGCCGGGTCATCCTGGCATACGCGTTGATGACCGGACGCACCAGGTCATACACCGACTCGTCACCACCGACCATGATGGTCAGTTGACCGTTTACCGCGCCAGCCTCACCGCCGGATACCGGTGCGTCGAGAAAGCCGACCCCGCTGTCGCGGCAAAGTGCAGCCATCTCCCGCGCCACGTTTGCCGAAGCCGTAGTGTGATCGACGATTACGGCACCCTTGCGTGCCCCGGCAAGGATACCCTGCGGCCCCGCAACGACGTCGCGCAAATCATCGTCGTTGCCCACGCACAGCATGATCATGTCCTGTTCGGCGGCGGCGTCAGCCGGCGTGGCACGAGCCGCCCCGCCATGCTGCTCGACCCAGCGCGAAGCCTTCTCCGGGGTTCTGTTGTACACGGTCATATCGTGGCCGGCACGCTTGAGATGTCCGGCCATGGGAAAGCCCATCACGCCCAGACCAATGAATGCGATATTTGCCATGTCGTCCCCTCGTGCGGCACACCCAGTCGAAGCTGTATCAGCGCGCGATGATATCAGAGCATTGGAACTCGGGAGCAGGGTTCAGAAAGGCTCAGGGCGGATCCGGTTGATGACATGACGGCCATTCACGACGTCGAAATCGATCTCTACCGCTTGCCCTTCTTCCAGGTCAGCGTAGCCTTGCAAAGCCATATCGAAGTCGGTGTCTTCACCAATCAGAAACTCGATGCCTTCCACGGTCACCGTGCGCTCCTCGGCATTGATATGCTGCACGGTTCCGACGATTTCTGCCGCCTGGGCTGTACCGAGACCCACTGCCAGTCCGAGGGTGATCGTCAATGTCATCCGCTTCATGAAGTCGCTCCGCTAGAGATACCTTCGGACAGTATAGAAGAGGCAGTGCGAAGCTTGTCGGCGTTAGCGCCGACGATTGCCGAGCCGCCCCGCGGCTCGGCATAATGGCGCCCCATTCGTCATCCGCCAGGAGTTTTCGATGTTCAAGGTCAACCAGTATTTCGAAGGCAAGGTCGCGTCCATCGCTTTGCAGCAGCCGGAAGGCGCCGCCACTATCGGCGTGATGGCACCCGGGGAGTATGAGTTCGGTACCAGCCAGCTGGAAATCATGCACGTGGTAACCGGCAAGCTTACCGTCAAGCTACCGGGCAGCGAGGACTGGAACGAGTATGCCGCTGGAAGTCAGTTCAAGGTACCGGCCAACAGCAAGTTTCAGCTGAAGGTGGAGCAGGACACCGCCTATCTCTGCGAATACCGCTAACCTGACAACGCCGGTCGCCGCGGGTCGCGCCTCCCACAATCTTTCTTGTGCCTGGTTGGGATTGTGGGAACGCAATGGTGCGATCCGTGCCGGCAGTACCGGCCGATTATCACTCAGCCTTTGTGTCGGTGCTGATGGCCTTGCCGTAGCCTTCGATAAACAACGCAGGCATTCGCTTGGGACGGCCAGTGCTGAGTTCGATACAGGCGAAGGTGGTACGCGCACGCAGCAGCGTCGCCCCATCGCTTTTGCGACACAACTGGAAGTGGCGGGTCATGCGCAGCTTCTTGTCCCAGTGCACAATCCAGGTTGCCATCACCAGCTCGTCGCCCTGGTAAGCGGCCGCCAGATAATCGATCTGGTGATGCACGATAGCCATCGCCCGGTCCAGCTCCCGATACTCATCCAGCCCCAGCCCCAACGACTTCGAGTGCTGCCAGGCGCAGCGCTCTAGCCAGCGCACGTAGATGGCGTTGTTGGCATGCCCGAGCTCGTCGATATCATCGGCCTGTACAGTGATGTCGTAAGTGTGCGGATTCTCGAAATCCCAATTCACGCGCGTTCCTCTCGTCTCGCTGCTCTGCGATCAGCTGTCAAATGGCAAGGTCTCGCAGGATAGCACCGACCGGGGGCGCGCGCAGCGGCCAAAGCCGTGTGCAGCGGTTCGCTCTGGGCTAGTCTTGCAGCAGGCTCACGAGGAACGAGGCTTCATGTTCAAGCATCTGCATTTTCCGATTCTGGTCATCAATCCGCACATCGGCAGGGATGACGTCGCCGGCACGCAGCTGGCAGACCTGTTCAAAGCGCTGAAGCAGGAAGGACTCGAGGTCCTGGCTACCGCATCGATCGACGAGGGCCGGCTGATCGCCGAAGCACATCGCGGACTATCCTGCATACTGTTCACCGCCGATGCCGCCGACGACCTGACGCCGATCAGAGCGCTGTTCGAAGCGGCACATTCGCGCTCGCCGGAGTTGCCCATCATGGCTCTGACGACCCGGCAGAATCTGGACAATGCTCAACTGGCCGAACTGCGCGAGCTGCATCAGCTGCGTGGCATCATCTATCTGTTCGAGGACACCCTGCCCTTCATCGCAGGCCAGATCGCGCGGACCGCCCGGTCCTATCTCGGCAACCTGCTGCCGCCGTTCTTCAAGGCACTGCTCGACTATACCGGACGCGCAAGCTACTCCTGGCATTCGCCCGGGCACGGGGGCGGCGTAGCCTTTCGCAAGAGCCCGGTAGGCCGAGCCTTTCACGATTTCTTTGGCGAAAACACGCTGCGCTCCGACCTCTCTGTTTCAGTGCCCGGGCTCGGCTCGCTGCTTGATCACAATGGTCCCATCGCGGCAGCGGAGAACAACACAGCGCGGACCTTCGGTGCCGACCACAGCTTCTACGTGGTGAACGGTACATCGACCGCCAACAAGGTGATCTGGCATGCCTATGTAACCCGCGACGACGTAGTGCTGGTGGATCGTAACTGCCACAAATCGATCCTTCACGCGATCATCATGACTGGTGCCATCCCGGTTTATCTGACCGGTTCACGCAACGACTACGGGATCATCGGGCCGATCAGCCTGGAGTCGTTCTCACCTGCGCGCATTCGCGAGCGTGTTGCCAACCACCCTTTACTTGAGGGCCGCGAGCCGCGCATCCGCCTCGCCGTGCTGACCAATTCTACCTATGACGGGCTCTGCTATAACGCCGAACTGATCAAGGATGAACTGGAAGATGCGGTCGATGTGCTGCACTTCGACGAAGCCTGGTACGGCTACGCGGCCTTTCACGAGTTCTACGCCGGACGCCACGGCATGGGCCGCAAACGCGGCTTTCCGCGCGCAAAACACCCGATGGTGTTCGCCACGCAATCGCCGCACAAGGTCCTGGCCGCGCTTTCCCAGGCGTCGATCATCCTCGCCGAGGATAGCGACGAGCAGGAGCTGGACGAAGAGCGTTTCAACGAGGCCTTCATGATGCATGCCTCGACCTCGCCGCATTACGGCATCATCGCCTCGATCGACGTGACCACCGGCATGATGGCCGGCGCACCGGGCCGGTCACTGGTGCAGGAGACACTCGACGAGGCACTCTCCTTCCGCCGCGCGATGCAGCAGACCGCGGAGCGGCTGGACGAAGACCAGTGGTGGTTCGACGTGTGGGAACCGGAGCAAGCGCTGGCTACCGACGAACTCCGGCCCGCTGACTGGACTCTGGATGACCAGGCCGACTGGCACGGCTTCGGCGACATGGCTGGGGACTACGCCCTGCTCGACCCGATCAAGGTCACCCTGCTTACCCCTGGCGTCGAAGAACACGGCCGGCTCGCCAAGAGCGGTATTCCCGCCGCTATCGTGACGCGATTTCTCGCCGAACGCGGGCTGGTAGTGGAAAAGACCGGTCTCTACTCGTTTCTGATCCTCTTCTCCCTGGGAATTACCAAGGGCAAGTGGAGCACGCTGGTATCGGAGCTGCAGGAATTCAAGCGTCTCTACGACAGCAATGCACCGCTGGAGAGCACCTTGCCCAGCGTCGCTCGATTCGACGCCTACCGCGACCTGGGTCTGCGGGACCTGTGTCAGCGTCTGCATCGTTTCTACAAGGAGCAACGCATGGTACGCACGCTCAGGCAGATTTATACCGAGCTGCCGGACATCGTCGTGCGCCCGGCCGACGCCTATCAGCAGATGGTCCGCGGACAGGTGGAGATGGTGCCGGTCGAGGCGCTGGCTGGCCGCATCGCTGCGGTCATGGTAGTGCCCTACCCCCCGGGCATTCCGGTGATAATGCCAGGGGAACGCTTCCCCGACGACAGCAGCGCAATAGCCGACTATTTACGGATCGCCGCCGAACAGGATGAGCGGTTCCCCGGGTTCGAAAGCGATATTCACGGCGCCCGGCCGATGACCACAGATACTGGCGATAGGCGATATTACGTCGACTGCTTGAGCTAACGGAAACCACCTGTCAGCTGGATCAGGTCATGTCACACGCCTGACACATTTGCCCACGACCATACCTCTTAAAGGGAGCAGCTTGGCACAACCGGAAGGGAAGAGTTGGAACCATCAGCGTGCCCGCTGATCGAAAAGGTGCGGACCGTATAAGCGAACCCCGCACGGGAAGCGACAGCTTGGTCACGACAAGGAGCAGCTCATGCATTACAGAACTCTGAACGATTTATCGGCTCTGGTTAACCAGGCCGGCAGTATGATCCCTAGAGATGTTGAACTGATTGTCGGCGCGACACGCAGCGGAATGCTGCTGGCGAGCATGATTTCACTCAAAACCAACCTGCCTTTGATCAGCCTCCGCTCTTTTCAGAGCAATCAGGATGTGGATCATTCGCACCTCAAGCGTGGCAGCAAGTCCGTGTTGCACAGGCCGCTCGACGCGCGCAAGATTCTATTGGTCGATGACAGCCTGGCTAGCGGTCAAACCATGGACCAGGCGCGCGAGCGCATTTCAGCCTGCTATAACGGCCAGGTCGTTTCGTTGGCAGGATTCGTCAACCCGGACAATATCGGCAAAGTCGACATTTGTCTGGAGCCGCTTGCCCTGCCCAGGCTGTTCGAGTGGAACATCATGCATCACGAGATCATCGGACACGCCTGCCTGGATATCGACGGCGTGCTGTGCGTAGATCCGACACCGGAGCAGAACGACGATGGCGAGCGCTATATCGAGTTTCTGAAGAACGCAGCACCTCTGCACATTCCTTCTACCGAAGCGCTGCACCTGGTAACCAGCCGTCTGGAGAAATATCGCAAGGAAACCGAAGAGTGGCTACAGCGCAACGGGGTACGCTACGGGCAATTGCACATGCTCGACATGGCCACCGCCGAAGAGCGGCGCCGAGCCAATGCGCACCACAAACTCAAGGCCGAGGTATACAAGAACGACCCGAGCGCCACGCTGTTCATCGAAAGCGAACACCGCCAGGCAGTGGAGATCCTGCGAATTTCCGGCAAACCTGTGTTTTGCGTGGACACCAACCAGATGTACGTGCCGGCGATGCTTGACGAGTTGCTGAAGAAGCAGCGACGCACCGAGGGGTTCGGCATCAAACAGATGGTGGTCGGGCGACTGCGCGCCCTGATGCCCCGGCCGAGCGCGATACCGACATAACCTCGCTCCCGGGATCTCAACGCAAAAAAAAGGCCGACATTTCTGTCGGCCTTTCTATTGGTGGAGCTAAGCGGGATCGAACCGCTGACCTCCTGCATGCCATGCAGGCGCTCTCCCAGCTGAGCTATAGCCCCGTGGTCTTGCGACCCCGGCACGTCCCTGTGCCGGTTACTGATAATGGCGTCCCCTAGGGGACTCGAACCCCTGTTACCGCCGTGAAAGGGCGGTGTCCTAGGCCACTAGACGAAGGGGACGTATCCGGACTTCACAGTGCCGAGGTGTTAACCCTGGCTACCTACCGCGTTTCAGGCCGCTTGTTTCGCTGCCTTGTTCGCTGCAAGTGGCGCGCATTTTAGGCATGCCCCCATGCACCGTCAACCCCTCAACTCGATATTTTTTCAGGTTTTTTTCAAAGTCCCGAAAAATCCGGTCGTGGCCTCAGTCCTCACCATACGCCAGCGTAGACAGCAATGCCAACTCTCCCGTCCGGGCATCGAGACGAGTGTGCTGGACGACCACCGGCTGCGTGGATTCGATCACGCTGGCGTAGTCGGTTTTGCGCGGGATCGGCTCGGGATCGTAGAGATCGTCAAAGCGCAGGTGCAGCGTGCGACGCGCCGGAACCTCGATGCGATAAGGACCGGCAGGCTCGCGGTCGCTGAAATAAATGGTCAGACTGAGCTGAGCAGACTGATCACCTGCGTTGAGGATGCAGGCAGCCTCATGGCTTCTCAGCGCCGGATTGTCCGCGTGCGGCCCCGCATCGGGTATGTAGCCTTCGGAAATGATCCAGCGTTTCTTTCCGATCATCGTGCCCTCTCCGTTTAGAACCCTAAGAATTACGTCCGGTCGACGCCAGCACCTCGAAGTTGGGCTTGCCTTCCTTGAGAGC
>CAYZFU010000135.1:0-9221 GCA_964477725.1 uncultured Halopseudomonas sp. | reverse complement strand
GGTCCGATTCCTCGCGAAGGTTCTGCGCCAGGCAGGCGATGCCGGTGATCGGATTGCCGATCTCATGCGCTACGCCTGCGGCCAGGCGGCCGATCGAGGCGAGACGCTCGGAGTGGATCAATTCGTCTTCGAGCATCTGCGTCTCGGTCTGATCCTCGATCAGCAGGACCAGCCCGCTGCCGACATTGCCCGGCTCGTCGATGGCTGCCTTGTGCAGGTTCAGCCAGTGGGTACGTCCTTCTACCATCAGCTTCTGCTTGTGCAGGTGCGCAGATTGATCTTCGACGAAACGCTCCAGCAGCTCGTTCCAGGGCGCTGGCAGGTTGGCCAGGCGCGAACCGATCACGCTGTCGGCGACGATGCCGGTGAGAGACTGCATAGCGCGGTTCCACATCAGCACTTCGTTGTCCTTGGCCAGCGAGCAGACGCCCATCGGTAGATCCTGCAGGGTCTGGCGATGGTAGCGGCGCAGTGCATCGAGTTCGGCAGCCAGGCCGGTCAGCCGCGAATGGTAGTCTTCCAGCCGGTTTTCGATGAAATGAATATCCTGCGTGACGTAACCGTCGCGGCCGAGCTTGAAAGGCAGGAAGGTTTCGATGATCTCCTGGGCCACGGCCGGTCCCATCAGGCCCGACAGGTTGGCTTCGAGCCGGTCACGAAGTCGGCGCAGGGCATAGGGGCGACGTTCATCGAATGGCAGCTTCAGATCGCGCAATGCCTGCTCGACTTCCTGCTGGGCCGTCTTGTTGCCCAGTGGCTTGGCCAGTTGCTGGGCGAACTCCTGTGGCGAATTGGCCACTAGCTCCATACGCTGGGTGCGGCTGACGTTGTCCACCGAGCAGGCTTCTGCCGCACCGCGCTCTTCGCTGGAGCGCTGGGTGAAAAGCGACACCAGTGTCAGCACGATGATGTTTGCCGCAAGCGAAGCGATCGCCGCCACGTGCCAGGTGTCTTCATCGAAGCTTAGCGAAATCCCGAACAGCTGCAGGCTGCTGGTCTCGGTCACCAGCGGCAACAGCAGAGTGACTGCCCAGACCGTCATCCCGGCAATCAGGCCGCCAATGAAGCCGCGCCGGTTCGCCTGAGGCCAGTACAGCACTGACAAGGCGCCGGGAAGAAATTGCACGGTAGCGACGAACGAGGCGATGCCAAGATTGGCCAGATCCTGGTTTGCGCCGAGCAGCCGGTAAAAGCCATAACTGGCCAGAATGATTGCCGCGATCAGGCTGCGACGGGTCCAGCGCAGCCAGCGATATATGTTGTTGTCTGCGCTGGGCTGGTAAACCGGCAACACCAGATGGTTCAGCACCATTCCTGACAGTGCCAGGGTCACCACGATGATCAGTCCGCTGGCCGCAGAGAGTCCACCGACATACGCCAGCAGCGTGAGCCAGTCGGCTCCGGCTGCTACGCCGAGACCCAGGGTGAAATACTCTGGATTGGTCGACACATTCAGGTGCAGGCCTGCCCACATGATTGGCGGCACGGCCAGACTCATCAGTAGCAGAAATAGCGGCAGACCCCAGCTGGCAGTGGCCATTGCCCGGGGATTGAGGTTTTCGGTAAAGGCCATGTGGTACATGTGCGGCATGACAATGGCAGCAGCGAAGAACACCAGCAGGAGCGTGCGCCATGGCCCTTCCTGCAGCGGGGTGTGCAGGGTGCGCAAGGCCTGCTGGTTGTTGTTCAGCCACAGCTCCAGGCTCGCCGGACCGTCGAAAACCCCGTAGAGGGCGTACAGTCCGATGGCACCGATCGCGATCAATTTGACAAGGGACTCGAAGGCGATGGCAATCACCAGTCCCTCATGCTTTTCCCGCGTGGAGATATGTCGGGCGCCGAACAGAATGGCGAAGAGGATGATCAGGATACAGAAACCGAAGGCGATGGAATGCTGGGTCGGGTCGCGGGTGAGAATCTGTACCGAGTCGGCCACGGCCTGGATTTGCAGGGCCAGTAGCGGCAGCACCCCAATGAGCATGAATAGCGTCGTCAGTGTGCCGGCCCAGGTGCTGCGAAAGCGAAAGGCGAACAGGTCCGCGAGCGAGGATAGCTGGTAGGTTCGTGTGATGCGCAGGATGGGGTTGAGCAACACCGGCGCCAGCAGAAACGCCCCGCAGATCCCCAGATAGTAGGTGAGAAAGCCGTAACCGTATTGATAGGCGAGGCCCACCGTGCCGTAGAAGGCCCAGGCGCTGGCATACACCCCCAACGACAAGGTGTACACCGCAGGATGGCGCAGCAGCGCCTGGGGCAGCAGACCACGCTCAGTGATCCAGGCTACGCCGAACAGGGCCAGCAGGTAGATGACGCTGGTAGCGACCAACAGCCCCAGGTCAAAGCTCATCGGCGTCTCGCGGGCTCTGTAGCAAGATGCCGGCAATGATCAGAATCAGCCAGAGGACGTAGGGCCGGTACCAGGCTCCCTGCGGCTCGATCCACCAGTCCATGATTGCCGGAGAGAACAGGTAGATACCGATGACTAGCAGTAGTACCAGTCGGTAGATATACATGGCGTTTCCGTATCGTAAGAGGGCGGGCCCGGGCGCAATCGACCTGGCGACGCCGCCTGTCCCGCTGTGCCCCGATGGTAATCAGGCGCATCGTGCTTGCCAAGCTAGATGCTGTCTTCAAGGATATGAGCTGCCGCGGGAATGGCTCCCACCCGCCAGTTGGCCACCGCCCAAGCGAGCAATTCGCTCACGCCCGCTCCATGCAGGCTGCGAGGCGGTGCCTGGCGCAGCGCAACCAGTGCACGCCAGAGCGTTGCCGCGGCACGTTGTGGTTCCAGAGGAGCGGAGCCCAGCCGTTTGCTGAGTTTTTCGCCATCGGGCCGCATGATTAGCGGGACATGCAGATACTCCGGTGGCGCCTCCCCCAGCAGATGGTACAACCAGATCTGGCGAGGGGTTGAATCGAGCAGGTCGGCGCCGCGCACCACATCGGTCACGCCCTGGGCGATGTCGTCGGCTACCACAGCCAGTTGATAAGCGATGACGCCGTCGCGGCGGCGTACTGCTATGTCGCCGACCTCGTCTCTGAGGTTCTGTGAAACAGCTCCCTGGAGCCGGTCGACGAAGCCTAACGGTTCACTGGGGACCCGCACCCGAATGGCGCGATCACTCGCCGGGGTCAATCCGCGGCTGGCACAGGTCCCCGGGTAGACGCCACCATAGGCATTGATCTGCTGACGTGAACAATCGCAATGGTAGGCTTTGCCATCGACCAGCCAGCGGGTGAGGATGGCCTCGTAGTGCTCGGTGCGTTGGCTCTGGTAGATGATCTCCCCGTCCCACTCCAGGCCATAACGCGCCAGCGTTTGTAGGATGTGTTCAGTGGCGCCGGAGACCACGCGCGGCTGATCGAGATCCTCGACACGTACCAGCCAGGTGCCACGCTGGTGACGGGCGTCGAGAAAGCTGGCGAGAGCCGCGACGAGGGAGCCAAAGTGAAGATGACCGCTGGGAGTGGGAGCGAAACGTCCAACGTAAGGCTGGGCATGCATGGCAGCTTGGCCTCGGGAGGAAAGGAGGGCGGCGAAGATCTCGCCGCCGGGAGCAGGTGCGATTAGCCGCCGATCTGCCGTTCCTTGATTTCAGCGAGTGTCTTGCAGTCGATGCACAGGGTTGCTGTCGGCCGCGCTTCAAGACGACGGATACCGATTTCCACGCCGCAGGAGTCGCAGAAACCGTAATCGTCTTCTTCGATCCGCTGCAGGGTCTGGTCGATCTTCTTGATCAGCTTGCGCTCGCGGTCGCGCGCGCGCAGCTCGAGGCTGAACTCTTCTTCCTGGCTGGCGCGGTCGGCCGGGTCGGGGAAGTTGGCGGCTTCGTCCTGCATGTGATGCACGGTACGATCGACCTCTTCCATCAACTCCTTTTTCCAGTTGTTGAGGATGTTGGCGAAGTGCTCGAGCTGGCGCTCGTTCATGTACTCTTCACCTTTCTGTTCCTTGTACGGAACAAAGCCGCGCAGCATTGAATTTTTCTCTTTGGCATTGCTGGGCATAGAACCGCCTCACTATGTGCTCATCATCCTTTGCCAGGCGCCACCGCATCTGACCTTGGGCATGCGGCCCGGTGGCCCGCAAGCCGGCAAAACTACCAGAACCTTTATCGCTGCGCTACTGTTTGCCGCCAGAAGCGCCGGCGAGACTGTCAAGGGGTATGAATTTGCCACTTTTCAGCGTACCCAGACGGTATGATTCGTCCTTTTGCCGGACCGGAGTCGACATGCAGCATTATCAATGGGCCGCCCGGGCGCGGGACATCGAACCCTTTCATGTGATGGCGGTACTGGCCCGGGCGCGGACCCTCGAAGCGCAGGGGCACGACGTGATTCACATGGAAATCGGCGAGCCCGATTTCACCACGCCAGAGCCGATCGTGCGCGCAGGTCAGGCCGCGCTGGCGGCGGGCAAAACCGGCTATACGCCAGCGCTAGGACTTCCCGCACTGCGCGAAGCAATCGCCGCCTGGTACGCCAGGCAGTATGGTGTGAACGTCGATCCCGGCCGCGTGGTAGTCACCCCGGGTGGGTCGGCGGCGCTTTTGCTGGTCAGCGCCCTGCTTGTCGATCCCGGCAAGCGCGTGATGATGGCCGACCCCGGCTACCCCTGTAATCGACACTTCCTGCGTCTGGTAGAAGGCGCTGCCGAGTTGGTGCCGGTCGGCCCGGAAACTGGCTATCAGTTGACTCCGGAACTCATCGAGCGGCACTGGAACGACGCTTGCGTTGCGGTAATGGCGGCTTCGCCCGCCAACCCCACCGGGACTCTGCTCGATCGCCAGCAACTGGCCGGGCTGGCGGCTGTCACGCGGCGCAAGGGTGGGCAGCTGATCGTCGACGAGATCTATCACGGTCTCACTTACGACTGCCAGGCCTCTTCGGCGTTGGAGGTCGACGCGGATGCATTCGTGTTGAACAGTTTTTCCAAGTACTTCGGCATGACCGGCTGGCGACTCGGCTGGCTGATCGCGCCGGACGCGGCCGTGCCAGAGCTCGAACGGCTCGCGCAGAATCTGTATATCTGCGCTCCGCATGTGGCTCAGCAGGCAGCCCTCGACGCTTTCTGCGAGGACACGTTGGCGATCTGCGAGGCTCGTCGGGAGGCGTTCGGCACGCGGCGCGACTTTCTTCTGCCGAGCTTGCGCGAGCTTGGTCTGCACATTCCGGTGACGCCGCAAGGCGCCTTCTATTTATACGCAGACACAAGCCGCCTGGCTGGAGACAGCGCACAGTTGTGCCGTCACCTGATCGAAACCCGGCATGTGGCGGTGACGCCTGGCCTGGATTTCGGTCACCATCGCGCCGATCAGCACGTGCGCTTCGCCTACACCACATCGTTGGAAAACCTGGAGCGAGGCGTCGAGCGCTTGCGGCAGGGGCTCGAGACATGGCGCGGATGTTGATTCCGTTCGAGGCGCCGCTCCTTCCGGGACGGCTGGTGAAACGCTACAAGCGGTTCTTTGCTGATGTGGTGCTCGCCGACGGTCGGGAGGTGACGGTCCATTGTCCGAACACCGGCTCCATGTTGCACTGCGCTGAGCCGGGCAGCCGGGTCTGGGTCAGCCTGCAGAATCGGCCGGGACGCAAACTGCCCGGCACCTGGGAACTGGTCGAAACGGACGAAGGAGCGCTGGCATGCGTACATAGCGCTCGCGCCAACAAGGTGGTCGCAGCATCATTGAAGGCAGGGTTGATCGAGCCGCTGGCGAGCTACGCCATGCAACGGGCGGAAGTCTGTCTGGAGCGCGGAAAGAGCCGTTTCGATTTCCTGCTGAGCGAGCCTGGTGAATGCGTGGTTGAGGTCAAGAGCGTCACCCTGGGCATGGGCGCGGAGGGTGCCTTTCCTGATGCAGTGAGCTTGCGCGGACAAAAGCATCTGCTGGAGCTGATGGACATCGCCGACTCGGGGCGCCGCGCCTGTCTGCTGTTTTGCGTGATGCATAGCGGGATAGAGCAGGTTCGGCCAGCTGACGAGATCGATCCAGCCTACGGGCGGGTATTGCGCCAGGCTATGGCCAAGGGTGTGGAAGTCATCGCCTGGTCGGTCTGGCCCACGCCCCTGGGGCTCGAAGTTCGCGGTCAGCTGCCGGTGCGGGCATGATTGATTTCAGTCCAGCCAGAGCAGGCCGTCCTTCACATGACTGTCGCGCCTGATCAGGTGTTGGCCTGCACAGGGTCCGCTCACGCACTCGCCGGTGTCGGGCAGAAAAAGCGCACCGTGGGTAGCGCACTGGATCAGGCGTCCGGAGCTGTCAAGAAACTGGTCCGGAACCCATTCAAGCGGAATGCCTCGATGAGGACAGCGATTGACGAATACCTGAGCGTTCGCGCCCTGCCGTACCAGGAGCAGCGATTCGCCAGCGTGCACGACGCCGCGGCTACCGGGGTCGGCGATATCATCGAGGCGGCAGAGCGCGACCGGCTGGTGTTCGAGAGGGGATGGCATGGCCGGATTATCGTCCCATACCGGGTGCTTTGCCAATCCGTGCAGCGTTTTGGTCGGGCTTGTCGAGCAACTGGCGGAGGGTGGCATGAAGCGTTCTGAGACGATAATCGCGCTGCTCATCGTGGTGTTACTGCTGAGCATGCTCGCTTCGTTGGCCAGCGGCGCGGTACCCATCGCGCCCACGGACGTCGTTCGGTCGCTCTTTGCCTGGACTGGTCGGGCTGACGTATCGGCGACCGAGCAAATAATCGTCGAGCATATTCGGCTGCCGCGTACCTTGATGGGGGCCATCATCGGAGCGACCCTGGGTCTGACCGGCGCCGCCATGCAGGGATTGTTTCGCAATCCTCTGGCCGATCCGGGCCTCATCGGCGTCTCGGGCGGAGCGGCGTTAGGCGCGGCATTGGTAATCGTTCTCGGTGCCGGTGTGGTGACCGTGTTGCCTGGGGGCCTGGAGCCTTATCTGACAACGCTGGGCGCGTTCGTCGGCGGCGTTCTCAGCACGGTGCTGGTGTATCGGCTGGGCAGGTCCGTGCACGGCAGCTCAGTGGCCAGCATGCTGCTGGCAGGCGTTGCGATCACTACGCTGAGCGGCGCGCTGATCGGCTTGCTTGGCTACCTTGCCGATAACGCCATGCTGCGCACTCTGACGTTCTGGAACATGGGCACCCTGGCGCATGCCAGTTACGAACGTGTCGCGATGCTCGCAATTTGCTGCGCGCTGGTCTGGTGGCGCCTGCCGCGGCGAGCGAAGGCACTCAACGCGCTGCTGCTAGGCGAATCGGAAGCGCACCATCTGGGCGTCTCGGTGGAGCGGTTGAAATTGGAACTGATTGTGCTGACTGCGCTGGGTGTTGCTGCCAGCGTCGCTGCGGCCGGCTTGATCGGCTTCGTCGGACTCATGGTGCCGCACTTCGCCCGGTTGTTGTTCGGGCCGGATCATCGCCGGGTATTCCCCGCTTCGATGCTGATCGGGGCTTCGCTATTGTTGTTTGCCGATATCGCTGCGCGCCTGCTGCTGCTACCGGCAGAGCTGCCGCTGGGCATTCTCACCGCCGCGATCGGCGCGCCATTTTTCCTGGCGTTGCTGGTGCGGATGCGCGCGGGACCCGGTCATGCTTGAAGTCTCCGGTCTGACGACTATCCGCAGCGGCCGGGCAGTAGTGAAAGATGTCTCGTTTTCGCTGAGCGCCGGAGAGGTACTGGCGGTCCTCGGGGTCAACGGTTCGGGCAAGAGCAGCCTGCTCGCGACGCTGTCTGGCGAAATCCAACCGGCATCGGGTGAGTTGCGCCTCGATAATCAGCCGCTCGGGCAGGTGCCGCCTGGCATACGGGCGTGTCGAATGGCGATGCTGCCGCAGACATCTACCCTGGCCTTCGGTTTCCGGGTCCGGGAGGTCGTGGAGCTCGGAAGACTGCCGCACCGCAGTGGCGCCGTTGTGGACCGTGAGGTGGTCGCAGCGGCTTTGGCTCAGGCCGACGCCGCGCATCTGGCGGAACGCGACTATCTGCACTTGTCCGGCGGGGAGCGGCAGCGCGTCCACCTTGCCCGGGTGCTGGCGCAGATATGGGACGCGTCGCGACCTTGTCTCCTGATGGATGAGCCCACCGCCGCGCTGGATATCGCCCATCAGCATCTTGCACTCAAGGCCGCAAGAGCGGTGGCCCGGCGGGGCGGGGTAGTACTGGTGGCCCTGCATGATCTGAACCTGGCTGCGCGCTATGCTGATCGGGTGCTGCTGCTTGATCAAGGCCGTATCGCAGCGCTGGGAACACCATGGGAAGTATTGCAGGCCGATCACATCGAGGAAGTGTTCGGTATCCGCGTCCAAGTGCAGAAGCACCCGGCATTCGACCGGCCGCTGATCATTACGTGAGGACGTCATGAAACGGTTATTCTGCGCCCTGGCGCTGTGTCTCAGCCCGGTATTCACCATCGCTGCGCTGCCTCCCTGGACCGCTCCGGAGCAGCGCGACCATCCGCGGGTAGGAGCAGTTCTGGATACACAGGCTCAAGCGTGGATCGAGCCGGGAGAGCTTGTCGACCGACTGGCCAGCGCACCCTATGTGGTGATCGGCGAGAAGCATGACAATCCCGATCATCACGCTTTGCAACGCTGGCTTCTTGAACAGCTGCATGCACGGCGCCCGCAGGCGTCGCTGCTGCTGGAGATGCTTGTGCCGGCGCAAGCGCCTAGGGTTGTCGACGTGCGTGCCGAGCCGGGTCGGATAAATGATCAAATGCTGCAACGTCGGCTGGATTGGGACGCAGGCTGGCCGTGGGCCCTGTACGGCGATCTGCTGCGCTGAGGGCTGCGGGAGCCGCAACAACTGCTCCCGGCAAATCTCGACCGCGACGAGATCCTTGAGCTTTACCGCGGTGATATACCGCCGATGCCCGAGTACGACGATGATGCGCGCAGTCTTCTCGAGCAGACCATGATCGACTCACACTGCGGCAAGCTGCCGGCAGCGCAGGTGCCCTCTATGCTCGCGATTCAGTATGCTCGGGACAGACGGATGGCTGCTTCGTTGCACGAAGCGCCGACTCCGGCCCTGTTGATCGCGGGCAGCTTTCATGCCCGTCGCGACCTGGGACTCCCCTTGCATTGGCCTGATGATAAAAAGCTCGTCGTGGTCATGCTGGCAGAGGCGGGCATAGAGCTGCCCCCGGCGAAGCAGGCGGACTATGTCTGGGTGACGCCAGCGATGCCGGCAGAGGATTCTTGCGCGCACTGGTAGCAGACAAAAAAAATGGCCCGCTCAC
>CAYZFU010000134.1:1380-9347 GCA_964477725.1 uncultured Halopseudomonas sp. | reverse complement strand
CCAGGCCATGCCCGACCGCTTCATGCAGCAGCACGCCTGACCAGCCAGGGCCCATCACCACGGGCATGCTGCCAGCCGGTGCGGCAATCGCATCGAGATTGACTGTGGCCTGGCGTACCGCTTCGCGCGCATAGCCCATGGCGCGATCTTCGGCCTCGAAAAAACGATAGTCGGTGCGTCCGCCGCCGCCGGCACTGCCGCGCTCGCGACGGCCGTTGTGCTCGATGATGACACTGATATTTAGCCGCACCAGCGGACGGATATCGCCCGCCCAGGTGCCGTCACTCGCAGCCACCAGCATGCTGTCATGAACCCCGCCGAGGCTGATGGTGACCTGGCTGATGCGCGGATCGAGGCTGCGCGTGTAGCCATCCAGCCGCTGCAGAAACGCAACCTTCTCGGACTGCGCCATGACAGCCAGGGGATTCTCCGCAGCGTAAAGCGCGGTGCTTTGTGGCCGATGCCAGGCCTGCATGTTGCCGGTCTGACCGGCGCGAGCGATCGAACGCGCCGCGTCGACTGCCTGGGTCAGCGCCGGCAGGCGAATCTCGTTGCTATAGGCGAACCCGGTCTTTTCGCCAGAGTGTGCGCGCACCCCAACGCCCTGGTCGACATTGAAACTGCCATCCTTGACGATGCCATCCTCAAGTACCCAGGACTCGCTGAGCTGGTGCTGAAAATACAGATCGGCTGCATCGACACCGGGCGCAGCGACCAGTTGACCGAGTACGCCAGCCACGGTGTCCTGGCTCAGCTCGGCGGGCATCAATAGACGTGTTTCGACTTGCGCTAGCATATTGTTCATGTACTCATGACTCCTTTTGCAGCCGGTACGACTCGATCGGCGACTGCGAAACGGCGATGCCTGGCAACCGGCATGCGCTCGCGAATGTTCTGGATGTGCTGAGGATCGATGGCGCCGCTAACGATTCCTTCGCCTTCGGCAAGGACGTCGACGATCTCACCCCACGGGTCGATCAGGCAGCTATGGCCGAAGGTTTCGCGGCCCCCCGGATGCCGCCCGGACTGGTTGGCGGCGAGCACGTAACACTGATTCTCGATCGCCCGCGCCCGCAGCAGTACCTCCCAGTGCGCCGTCCCGGTTGCCTGGGTGAACGCCGAGGGCACCACGATCAGTCCAGCGCCATCCCGGCGGAGCTGTTGGTATAGCTCCGGAAAGCGGACATCGTAACAGATGCTCAGCCCCACGCGCCCCACAGGGGTGTCGACACACACGGGTCGATCACCGTGTTCGTAGTCTTTCGATTCCCGATAGCTTCGATGCCCATCTGTCACCTCGACATCGAACAAGTGCAACTTGTCATAGCGCGCTAGTTCCGCGCCGGCCGGATCGACGACCATACAGCTTGCATACGCCTTGCCGTCGGCTTGCCGGGGTAGCGCAATGCTGCCGCCTATCAACCAGACGCGATGCAGGCGTGCCTGCTCGGCCAGGAACCGACGAATCGGGCCCCGGCCGTCATATTCCGCCGCGGCAATCGACGCCAGCCCCTGCGAGCCGAAGGCGGCGAAACATTCGGGTAACAGCACCAGACTCGCGCCAGCCGTGGCGGCATCGGCAATCAGCTCGGCGGCCCGCTCCAGATTGGCTGCCACGTCTGGTCCGCTGGTCATCTGGATTGCTGCGACGTGGTTCATGGTGACTCCTCCAGGGCCGGCTTGTCGTCAAATGCTCGATCGAATTCGACCGTAGGCTGCTGCCAGTCGCCACTGATGCGGTATTTCACCGACGCAAAGCGCGCTACCTTGTCGCCAAGAATCCTGTCGGCAAGAAACAGTACGCCGCCAATATGCGGCGCGCCGGCGATGAGGGCCGCCAGGGGCAGGTTGTTGGTCAACGGCAGGGTAACCAGCATACCCATATCGACCCGGTTCTGCGGCAGGTCGATATGTCCGTCAAGCTGTACCTTGGCGCTCGGCCCTTCCATTATCAGCGGCGTACGGGTCTGCATCACGCCATTGGTCAAGGCCAGATCGGCCACCAGTGTGTCATAGGCTGTGCCGCGGCCGAAGAGATCGGAAAAGTCCAGTCGCAATCTTCGGGTCAACGCATTGAAATTGAGAAGGCCGAATACTTTCAACGCATCGGCGCTGCCTTCGCCACTTTTGAGCATGCCATCGCGGGCGCGCATCGCCAGCAGGCCCGTGCTGCGCTTAAAGGCGAACAAGGCAGGTGAACCCGGCCAGTCGAGATCGACATCGGCTTCGAATTCCTTGCTGGTCAATGTCGGGGCGTATTGCCAGGTCCGCAGCACCTCCCCCAGGTCGCCGGCTCGCAATTGCCCGGTGAACCGCGTCCGGGTAACGGTTTCGCCCCAAAACAGATCGCCCTCCAGGCGCAGACCACCGCGCAGATCCAGGGACACGTCATCGACATGGGCACCATCGATCGAAGGCCTGAGAACGAAGGCCAGCGCGCCGACCTCATCATCTCCCCATGAAAGCCGGCTGACACCGAAGTCGAAAGGCCTCAGCTGGCTTGGGCGGATATCGGCCAGCACGTCCCGTGGTGCCAGCGGCTCGACCAGCACGGTGCCGTCGTCGGGGATGGTTTCGGCGCGCGGCAGTCGCAGGCGGTCCAGAGCAATCACCATAGGCTGTGCCGGCGAAGCGGGCAACATGACATGACCTTCGACATCGGCTTGCTCAACCTTCAGTTGCCAATTCCCCTGGGAGGAGCGCTCGCCGCGCAGGGCCAGATCATCGAGTTCAAGACCGAAACCGGCAAAGCGCGCCGTGGCGATGTCGAGACGATCGATCCGGGGCGCGGCCGGGCTCGATGCGGACGGACTGTCGTTCCCGCTCCCCGGGCCTTTGCCAAGGGACGCCAGCCATCGCTGCCAGACGCCGAGGTCGAACTCGTCCAGCCTCGCACTGATGCCGAGACCCGGGCCGGCAATCTGCGTCGGCTCCCCCAGGCCATGGGAAAGCTCGCCGGAAAGCGTCTGCCCGTCAGTTTCGAGCAGCGCGTAGGTGTGTGCTCCTGCCCGAGCGAGCCAGCGTTGACCTGGTGCCGAGCGAGTGATCAGCAGGCGGCTCGGCAACACCGAGTCGGCTGGCTTGGTGAATGGCGGCGGCAGGTCCAGATCGACACCGGCCAGGTCGGAGCTGATGTCTATCACCTGCTCACCCGGCGCCAGTCTTACCTGAGCCTTCCATTCCAATCGGCCCTGAGCTATGTCCGCAGGCCAGGCGGAAAGTAACGGCCACGATCGCAGTGCGTCGAGCCGGTGACTACCTGCAGCGCTCAGACTGTGCACCATCGACTCACTGGCGATAGACGCCCGGACCGGTTCACCCAGCATACGCAGCGAGACATCCGACGCCGCCAGGCCGCGTCCATGGAGATAACTGAAATCACCAGCAATGCTGTCCAGTTCGGTTTGCAGCACCGGCACACTCAGCTGCGCCGCTGATGTGGAAAAATCGACCGCCAGGCTCGGCTGAGCGCCCTGCTTGAGATCGAGCCCCAGCTGGATCCGGCCATGTGCCTCGCCGCCACCGCTCCAACCTTCGAACATCTCACCCACTCTTTCGCCCAACGGCGCCTGCTGGAGAAAGCGCAGCGCATCCTCCACACGTCCGCTGACATTACCTCGGATTCCCAGATGCAGCGGCTGTTCCGGCGCGGCCCGGCCGATTACCGCCTCGACTTCATCGATGCGAGTGTCCCAAAGCACGCCGCTGCCCTGCTCGAGCACGACGTCCTGGTTGTGCAGGCGTAGCGTGCCGTTGACCGATTCGAAGGCCGGCCAGCCGGGCTGGGCGATCAGGTGACCATCGCGCAGCTCGACATACAACCTGATGTCACGCTCGGAGGGCGCTGCGTCCGCGCGCAGCGAACCGTGATAACTGAACACCGCCAGCGGCACTTCGCCATCGAGCTCGGTACCCGCCAACCATTCACCCAGGCGCGGATTGAACGCGGGTGATCGCGTCGGTAGATATTCGCTATAGTGCGCCGCGCGGGTGTCGCGAAGGGCGACGTCCAGATGCAGGCTGGCGTCCTCGCGTTGCGGCGGAAGATTCAGCTGAAGCTTGACTGTGGCGCGGCCGGCCGGACCCGTCGCGCCGAGCCCGGGCGCTTCCAGCGTCAGACCGCTCTCACGCTGCCAGCGCCACTTCAGCGCGCCGGTCAGCGACTGGTACTGCCACGGCCTTTCAAAGAGTCGCGGCAAATGCAAAGACCAGTCTGCCGCAGCGAGGCGCAGCTCGCCGGCAGCGGGGCTGCCCAGCAGGTAACCGCTGATGCCGCTGAACCCGGGCACGCCTTCCCACGGCTGGATTCCCACGTCCTTCAGTCGACCCTCGACGTGTAACGGCTCGCCATGCAACCAGTCCGCGCCGCCCTGAATGCGCAGTTGCCTGACTTCCCCAACCGGATCAAGCGTTCGCACTATTTGCGCCGGGTGCTCAGGCAGATACGGGGTTGCCAGCTCAGCCAGCCTGGTCAGTACCAGGCGATCGGCGCGCAGCTCCCACCGATCCGTTTCGCTGGAACGGGACGCCTGCAGACGCATCGCCGGCCAGCGCTGCTCACCCATCCGGAAACGCAAACGCTCCACATCCAGACGCTGCACGTCACCGCTGAGCCGTGCTGCGAATCGCGCATGGAGATTCTCGATTGTGACGATGCCATCAGCCGTGGGTGCGACCAGTTCACCCTGCACATGTTGCAGTCGACCTTCGCCCCAGCTGCCCCAGAAGCGGCCACCTGCCGCAAAACTGCCGACACGGGCCTGCTCGAGCCAAGCCTGCGGAAGCCACTGGCTCCAGTCACCGACCGGAACGTCGAGAAAAAAACCGAGGGTCAACTGGTCGAGTTCGGAACCGGATCCGCGACTGGCACCGTTGACCTGCCAGCGCAACTGCTCGCCGTCCGGCAAGCTCAGCCGGCCATCGAGCCGATGCCAGTCCCGCCCATTGGTCAATGTCAGTGCACCCTGATCGAACGACCAGGCGGGAAGCGCATGCGGCTGGATACGAATGTGCGAATCTAGCAATGTAATTCGCCGCTGGCGGAACAAGGTGTCAGCCACCTCCTGCAGCGCGAGAGGTTCGGCCTCTCGCCGGCCCAGGCCCTTGAGTGTCCAGCGACCGTCCTCACCCTGAGCGATCTCAAGCGAGAGCCCTTCCAACTGCAGCGCATCCATCACCGGTTGACGACGCCAGAGGCTGGCGAACAGATCCAGCCGCGCCACGACATGATCGAGCGCAAGCAGCACCGGGCTGTCCGGGTCGAGCGTTTCGCGAACGGTCAGGCCACGCAGAGTGAACACAGGCTGTGCACCCTGCATTTCGCCCGAGAGTTTCTCAAGCGTGATGGCGCGGCCGGTCGACTGCTCGACACGCTCCAGCAGCCGCTCCCGGTAATCCGCCACAATCGGCACGAACAGCCGTCCGAAGCTGACATACAGTGCAGTCAGCAGAAGCCAGGCTGCCAGCGCCAGGATGACAACGTTCAGAGTCCGCCGCAGCGCACCTTGCCAGCTCATCGGCTCAGCGATTCATCACATGGGTACCACATCGAACCTGATGGGACGCTCGATGAATACCTCGAGATCAGCGACGTTGCCGGACTCCTCATCCAGCAGACGATCAACCACGGCCTGGGAAGCCAGCACCATGTAAGCCTCCGCCTGGTAGGCACGCGCTTCACGGAGGATTTCACGGAAGATTTCGTAGCAGACGCTTTCAGCAGTCTTCTGAATGCCACGACCGGAACAGCACGGGCAGGGCTCGCAAAGGATCTGCTCGAGACTCTCTCGGGTTCGCTTGCGGGTCATTTGCACCAGGCCCAGCTCGGTGATGCCGATGATGTTGGTCTTGGCATGGTCACGCTCGAGTTGCTTCTCCAGCGTGCGCAGGACCTGCCGCTGGTGCTCGGCATCCTCCATGTCGATGAAATCGATGATGATGATCCCACCCAGGTTGCGCAGCCGCAGCTGACGAGCGATCGCCGTGGCCGCCTCGAGGTTGGTCTTGAAGATGGTCTCGCCTAGATTGCGATGACCGACAAAAGCGCCGGTGTTCACGTCGATGGTGGTCATCGCCTCGGTCTGGTCGATCACCAGATGTCCACCGGACTTGAGGATGACCTTGCGCTCCATGGCCTTCTGTATTTCATCTTCGACGCCATACAGGTCGAAAATCGGCCGCTCGCCCGGGTAGTGCTCCAGGCGGTCTTCGCAGCCCGGCATCAGTTCATGGACGAACTGCTCGACCTTCTGGAAAGTCTCGCGGGAGTCCACGCGAACCTTTTCGATGCGCGCGTTGGTCAGATCGCGCAGGGTTCGTAGCGCCAGTGGCAGATCCTCGTAGATCACCGAGGGCGACGGAGCGGAGTTGAGCTGCTGAAAAATCTGCTGCCAGAGACGGCGGACATAGCGGATATCTACCAGGATGTCTTCTTCCCGAGCGGCCTCGGCCGCGGTACGCAGGATGAATCCGCCTGGCTCGGCTATGGCTTCCTGCTCGACGCAATGGGCAACTATCTGCTTGAGCCGCTCGCGCTCGGCCTCCTCTTCGATCTTCAGCGAAATGCCGACATGAGGGGTCTTCGGCATGTATACAAGGAAACGTGAGGGAACTGACAGATGCGTGGTGAGACGGGCACCCTTGGTACCGATCGGGTCCTTGGTGACCTGCACGACCAATGCCTGACCCTCATGAACCAACGCGCTGATCGGCTCGACCGCAGAACCTTCCCGGTTGGAGATTTCCGATGCATGAATGAACGCCGCGCGCTCCAGGCCAATGTCGACAAAGGCTGCCTGCATACCGGGCAGTACCCGCACTACCTTGCCTTTATAGATATTGCCAACGATGCCGCGACGCAGCGTGCGTTCGATATGAACTTCTTGCAACACGCCGTTTTCGACCAGCGCCACACGGGTTTCCATCGGCGTGACGTTGACCAGAATCTCTTCGCTCATCGGCTTGTCCCATTCCAGTTATTGCCGTTAGCCCGATGTGGTGCAACTGACTGCCAGCACGATACGCCGAACTCGGCGAGCACTGCGGCAGTTTCCATCAACGGCAATCCGACCACAGCGCTGTAGCTGCCGTCGATACGCTCGACAAACACGGCGCCGAGGCCCTGTATTGCATAGCTGCCAGCCTTGTCGGCCGGTTCGCCGGTATCCCAGTAAGCGGACATTTCCGCTTCCTCAATCTTGCGAAAGTGCACCCGCGTGTCGACGCGGATCAGGCGCTGACGCGATCCCAAGCGAACTGCCACGGCCGTCATTACCGTATGCTGATTGCCGGAAAGCAGCCTTAGGGTAGACAGCGCCTGTTCGCGGTCGGCCGGCTTGCCGAGTACGCGATCACTACATACCACCACGGTGTCGGCGGCAAGAACGATCTGGTCGGAGACGCGGCTGCATGCCGTTTCGGCTTTCTCTCGAGCCATGCGCTCGACATAGGCACACGCCTGTTCACCGGCGTGGATTGTTTCGTCTATGTCACACGGCATCACCGCCGTGACCGAAACACCAATCTGCTCCAGAAGCGCCTTGCGACGCGGGGATGCGGAAGCCAGACAGATCATCGTTCACACCACATGAAAATGTCGACGCAGCGCACCCAGTACAGACGAGACCCAGGGCCAGAGCACCGCGCTGACCGGAGCCGGAAGCAGGAAAAGCAGCGTCGGAGGACGGTTACCGGCAAGGCTGTTGAGCCATAGTAGCAATAGTTGAGCAAGACCCAGCACTGGAATCATCACCAGGCTTTGCTGCCATAGCGGGAAACGCCGGATCCGCTGATACAACATGAGCATCAGCCAGGCTACAAGGACCATGACCAGCGCATGCTGGCCGAACAATTGACCATACAGCACATCGCTGGCCAGCCCGGCCAGCCAGGCGGCGACCAGGCCTACACGGTGCGGTAGCGCCATAACCCAATAGGCAACCACCATGGCCAGCCACATCGGTCGGCCG
>CAYZFU010000134.1:0-1370 GCA_964477725.1 uncultured Halopseudomonas sp. | reverse complement strand
CAGGCATCGGCATCACGCTAAGCAGCAACGCGACCACGAAACTGAGAATGATAACCAGACTACCGCGCATCGGGCTGCACTCCCTGAACTGGCGCCGCAGCATCGGCCGGGGCGGGTGTGGGCCCCTCGCCGGTCACGGCGTTAGCGTCCTGTTCCTGCTCCAGGCTCAGCGCCGGAAGCACATTGCCGTATCCACTTTCCGGGCTGAACACCAACAACAGATAGCGGCTACGGTTGAGTTGCGCCGTTGGCGCCACGCGCACGTCAGCAAACGGCTGGGAAGGGTCACGTTCAACCGATACCACGCGCCCCACCGGGTAGCCTGCAGGAAAGCGCTGGCCAAGACCTGAGCTGACGAGAATGTCGTCTACGCGGATGTCTGCAGTGTCGCCGACGTGTCGCAATTCCAACCACTCGTTGCTGCCCATGCCTGTGGCGATCGCCCGCAGCCCGTTGCGATTGACCTGCACCGGCAGACTGTGTGCAACGTCGGTAATGAGCAGCACACGAGCCGTATGCGGCAGGACCTCGACAACCTGCCCCATCAGGCCAGTGGCATCCAGAACCGGCTGACCGAGAAACACGCCGTCCTGTTCGCCCTTGTTGATGATAATGCGCTGGGTAAACGGGTTGGGATCGACACCGATCAGCTCTGCCACCAGGACACGCTCATCGACAAGCGAGGAAGAGTTGAGCAGCTCGCGCAGGCGGACGTTCTGTTCGGTAAGCGCTGCAAGCTTCTGCAGCTTGCGCTGCGTCAATAGCGCTTCGGCACGCAGCCGCTCGTTCTCCGCGATCAGATTGGCTCGACTGGACAACTGTTGCTCGACTGCGTCCCAGCTGCGCACGGGCAACTCGGCGACATAATAGAACGGCATGAGCACCAGACCCATCTGTGAACGCAGCGGCTGCAGCACCGATAGACGGGCATCGACCACCATCAGCGCCACGGATAGCACCGTCAGCACCAACAGGCGCACACCCAGCGAGGGGCCTTTGATGAATAGCGGCTTGATGACGTGCTCCTCACAAACCCTTTGCTGCCATGCCAGCAGCAGGCGCCGCGTCACCGGGACGGCGTGCCTGCTGCCGGCCCGGCGCCCGACCTCTCGGCGCGGGCGCTTGGAACCGAATCTCCGCGATTACTCCGTGGAAAGCAGATCCATGCTGTGGCGGTCCATCATTTCAAGCGCCTTGCCGCCGCCACGGGCAACGCAGGTGAGGGGCTCTTCGGCGACGATAACCGGCAGCCCGGTTTCCTGCGCCAGCAACTTGTCGAGGTCGCGCAATAGCGCCCCGCCGCCGGTGAGGATCAGGCCGCGCTCGGCGATTTCCGAAGCGAGTTCCGGCGGGGACTGTTCGAGCGCGCT
>CAYZFU010000133.1:0-9400 GCA_964477725.1 uncultured Halopseudomonas sp. | reverse complement strand
CTCGATGAAGAACGTCGATATCATCAAGAATGCCCAGACCACCGAAGTACGTGGCGACGGCAACAAGGTGGTGGGTCTGACCTACACCGACCGCGAGTCCGGCGAGAGCAGGAACGTCGACGTGGCAGGCATCTTCGTCCAGATAGGCCTGATCCCGAACACCGACTGGCTCAAGGGTGGCGAAGTGAAGCTGAGCCGCTTCGGCGAGATCGAAGTCGACGCACGCGGCGCGACCTCGGTACCCGGCGTATTCGCAGCCGGCGACGTGGCCACGGTACCGTACAAGCAGATCGTCATGGGCTCGGGTTCGACTGCTGCGCTCAGCGCTTTCGATTACCTGATTCGTACTCCGCTGCCAGCAGCGGTGGCCGGTCAGCACCTTGAGCGCGAAACGGTCGGGTCGGCGGAATACAACTGATCCTGAGCCGGAAATAAAAAACCGCGCCCTCAAGGTGCGGTTTTTTTTGCGCTGCGTTTGCTGACTAGATGCGGAAGCGATTGACCAGATCGTTGAGTTCGACCGCCAGGCGCGACAGCTCGCGGCTGGAACTGCTGGTCTGCTCGGCTCCGGCAGCCGACTGGGTGGACAGGTCGCGGATATTTACCAGGTTGCGGTCGACTTCGCGAGCCACCGAAGCCTGTTCTTCCGACGCGCTGGCAATCACGAGGTTGCGCTCGTTGATCTGGGCGATCGCTGCGGTGATGCGCGTGAGCGCTTCGCCTGCAGCATTAGCCTGTTCAAGCGTGCTACCGGCCATGGTCTTGCTGATCCCCATCGCCTCGACCGCGCGCTCGGTACCCTGCTGGATGGTGCCGATCATTTCCTCGATTTCGGTAGTCGACTGCTGAGTGCGATGAGCCAGCGCGCGAACCTCGTCGGCAACTACCGCGAAACCCCGGCCCTGCTCGCCGGCGCGTGCCGCCTCGATCGCCGCGTTGAGTGCCAGCAGGTTGGTCTGCTCGGCGATGGCACGGATCACGTCCAGCACGCGGCTGATGTTCTGCGCTTTCTCGGCAAGTTCCTGCACCTCGGTAGCAGTCGACTGGATTGTGCCGGACAGCTTGTCGATACTGGTCACCGTACGGCTGACCTGCTGCTGACCTTCGCCAGCGATTTTCGAGGTGTCCTTGGACTGCTCGGAAGTCGACACCGCGTTACGCGCCACCTCGTCCACCGCAGCGCTCATCTGGTTCACCGCCGTAGCAGCCTGCTGCACCTCGTCGTTCTGGCGCTGCAAGCCGCGGCTGGCATCTTCGGTGACAGCGTTCAGCTCTTCAGCGGCCGCAGCCAGCTGATTCGAGGAGTTGGCAATGCCCTGGATGGTGTTGCGTAGTTGCAGCTGCATGGTGGCCAGCGCTTGCAGCAGTCGAGCCGACTCGTCACGGCCGACGCTATTGATCGGGCGGGTTAGGTCACCTGCCGCTACGACTTCGCTTACTTCGACCGCTTCGCGGATTGGGGCCACAATACTGCGAGTTATGAACCAGGCCAGGGCTATGGTTGAAAGCACTGCTGCGACGATCAGCGCCACTGTTTGCTGGAAAGCGCTGGCATACACTTCCAAAGCGTGATCCGAGGCAGCATTGGAACCGCTGACCACCATCGACTCGAGTTCCATCAAGTCGCGCGTCACGCTGTCCGCAAGCGGATTGAGGCGATCGATCATCATGGTTTGCGCTTCAGCGTCCCGGCCATCGCTAGCGAGTCGGACGATTTCCTTCTGCACTGTCATGTATTGCCCACGGCCCTGACGGTAACTATCAAAGGCACGCTGCATATTCCGGTCGGTAACCAGCTTCTCGAAGGTGCTTTCCGCTTGCACCAGGCTTGTTTCAAGCTGATCAAGTTGCTGCTGCAATGATGCGATTTCCTGCGGGCTGCTCGCCATCATTACCCGCATGGTAAATATGCGAAAGCGAAGATAATTCTGATTGAAGGCGCCTATCTGCTGAAGCCCCGGAACCCAGGTGTCATCCAGCAGGACAACATCATCTCTGATGTCGCCCATCTCGCGGGTCGCCATGACCCCGAGCAGTACGACGATAAGCGCGATGATGGCGAAGCCAGCGGCCAAGCGGGTCGCTATTGAAAAATTGCGAAGGTTCATTGAGTGGGTTCCTGACTAGATGGTGACTGCTTCCTTGTCACTTTATCGGCGTCAACAAAATCAGCTTGATAGTGGCCAGGCGAAATCAATGTCGTCCGGTCAATCGACCAACCACAACCTTTCCAAGCCGGTGAAGCCCCAGTTCTCTGGCGACTCCCGAGATACGATGATCTCTCTCACCGCAGGATGCCCGAGGTCGAGTGGCTTCACTGGAAGCGTCTGCCTCAGCTTGATGGAATAGAACACGCTCAGTTTCGGCGTGAGCAGCGATTTCTCGCCTTGCTCCACCACCACCGCCAGGCGATCCGAGCTCAATCGCACCAGCGAGCCGACCGGGTAGATACCCAGCATATGGGTAAACAGTTGCAACAGAACCGGATCGAAGTGACCGGTCCAGCGGGCCATCTGGCTCAGCGATTCGGCCGGGTCCCATCCGCTTTTGTATGGCCGGTTCGAGGTGATTGCGTCGTACACGTCACAAATCGCACCCATGCGCGAGATTACCGAAATCTCATCCCCTGCGAGCCTGTCAGGGTAGCCGGAGCCGTCTATCTTCTCGTGATGATGTAGACAGACATCCAGCACCTCCTCTGGCAGATCGGACCAGGTTTCCAACAACCGGTGCCCCTCGGTGGGGTGAGCGCGCATGACGGCAAACTCTGCCTCAGTCAAGCGCCCAGGTTTGTTGAGAATCTCGGGCGGCATCGCAGCCTTGCCCAGATCATGGAGTAGCCCGGCGAGCCCGGCGCGACGAACCTGTGCATCGTCGAACCCGTATTTACGAGCCAGACCGATCATCAGCGCAGCGACAGCGACCGAGTGCAGGTAGGTATACTCGTCTTTGCTTTTGAACCGGGCGAGGCTGATCAGAGCATGAGGATTACGGGCAATCGACGCTGACATGTCATCCATCAGCTCGGCCAGATCATCGAAAACCACGGCTCGCCCCATACGCACGTCGGCGAACATGTCGATCACCGCTCGTTTGCCCTTCTGTACTATCCGCCGCGCACGGTGAATCTCGTCAGCGACGCTACAGGCGACTATCGAACGCAATGGAGATAGCGGTACGGGCGCACCCGCGTTGATCGGTGTGGTTGTTTCAGCAGGGTGCAACTGAACGTCGGCCTCTGTCGCAACAGTCTCCGCCAGAACCGGCAACTCGAGCTCGACATCAACGCCTTTGCCGATATCGATTATCAGCTCTTGTACGTTGCTCTGGAGAATCTTCTGCAAAGCCGCCTGGTCTTTGATCAGGAATCGGCGCGACCAAAACGGATGATGTAACCACGAGCCGCAGAACTCGTGCACGTACATGCCGACCCGCGCCTGGCGGGTGAGAATAGTTTTGAGCATTGGGCACACCAGGCGGGAATATTACAGTGCTATCACACGCAGCACGGTATTAAACACTAACCGAATCGAAATGAACATGGGGGACAAGCTACGCGAGCGTCTCACCTCAGCGGTCTATGGGCCACTCGTCATCGTAGGCAAGCGAAGCGAAATCGGTACCCGACTCGTCGTTCAGACTGGCCGGATCGAAACGCGCCAGGCAGCCTCCCCCAAGTACCGGGGGCAGACTTGCCGCACCAGCGCCCAGCGGATCCCAGGTCGCCTGGTCATCGTCCTCAGGGTCATTCATTTCGGCGCCCCGTGAAGGTTGAAAGTGTTGACCGCGCGAAGCACATCGCGCCGGCTGATCTGGCCCACCAGGCGCCCTTCGTCCAGAACCGGCAGGCGCCGGATTCTTTTGCTGACGAACTGCTCCGCGGCTTTGATGATGTCGGCGTCCGCCTCGATGGTATCGACCGCTTTGGACATCACCTCGCCGACACTCACGCTAGCCTCTTCGAAGTAACTGCCGGTCAGGATTCCCTTCAGGCAGTCACTTTCTGACAGCATGCCGACGAGTTGCCGGTTGGCGTCGACCACCGGGGCGCCAGAGATGCCCTGGCGCACCAGCGTTTCGATGGCCTTGGCCAGTTCCGTTTCCGGTGAGAAGCAAATCAGATCCCCGGTCATGTATTGGCGTACTTTCACTATCTTGAGCATGTGGCCTCCCTCACTACAAAGGGGCTCGGCGCACTGGCTCGGTACTAGCTGAACACAACCGTCTTGTTGTCGTGAACCAGAACCCTGTCTTCCAAGTGATAGCGCAAACCGCGGGAAAGCACCATTTTTTCGACGTCCTTGCCGAGCCGGACCATGTCTTCGGCATTATTGCGGTGACTAACGCGAACCACGTCCTGCTCGATGATCGGGCCGGCGTCGAGTTCTTCTGTCACGTAGTGGCAGGTAGCGCCGATGAGTTTCACGCCACGCTGTGCTGCCTGGTGGTACGGGCGAGCACCAACGAAAGACGGCAGGAAGCTGTGATGGATGTTTATGACCCGGTTGGCGTAACGCTGACATAGTTCGGGGGGCAGGATTTGCATATAGCGAGCCAGTACGATGCAATCGGCCTGTTGTTCTTCGATCAGGCGCGTCACTTCGGCAAATGCCTGGGCCTTGTCCTGCGGATCAACCGGAACATGGTGAAAGGCGATGCCATGCCATTCGACCATACTGCGCAGATCATCGTGATTGGAAATCACGCTGGTAATCTCGCAGTCGAGTTCGCCGCTATGCCAGCGATGCAGAAGATCGGCAAGACAATGTGACTCACGGCTGGCCATCAATACAACTTTCTTGCGTTCGGCAGAATCACTGACTCGCCAGTCCATGGAAAACTCAGCCGCAATCGGAGCGAAAGCGGTACGCAAACCGTCCGCATCGAAAGGGAGCGAATCGGCGCGTATTTCATGACGCATGAAAAACCAGTTGGAGAAATTATCCGAGTGATGATTGGCCTCGGTAATCCAGCCGTTGTAAGCAGCCAGAACACTACTGACTTTGGCAACGATGCCGACCCGATCGGGACAAGCGATCACCAGACGAAAAGTGCGCATTGCAAAACTCCCAGGATGACCGAGCGAAGCCGGTCCGAAAAAAGCAGCATTCTACGCCCTGGCGCATACAAAAGCAGCCAGCTGGAACGTCGATCAATACCGACCGAGTCGCATAAAGAAGAGTTTAGTACTGCACACTTCTTGTTTAAGGAAGATGGATAACTTAATATTCAGCACACAGACAAGCTAATTGCTCAAGCAAGGTAAACGAATATGTCCATGCTGCAAGAATATCGTCAGATCGAAGAACGCATTCGCGAACTTTCCCAGCGTCTCGAGTCGTTGTCCAACGACGAGAAGCTGAAGAAGGAAATCGAGTTCGAGAAAAAGCTGCGCGACTTGATGGAACAGTACAACAAGAGTCCGCGTGAAGTAGCCGCTATCGTCGAGCCCGACAACAAGTCCGCACCCAAGGCTGCGCGCACCGCTGGCGGCAAGCGCGCTCGTAAAGTGAAGCAGTACAAAAACCCGCACAATGGGGAAGTTATCGAAACCAAGGGCGGCAACCATAAGACCCTGAAAGCCTGGAAAGAACAGTACGGCTCCGACACCGTAGAATCCTGGATGTCCATCGTCGGCTGATACGGCTTTCGCCAGAACAGCGAAACCCCGTCGGCCTGGGCCGGCGGGGTTTTTCTTTAATAGGCTTCAGTCGCCGTCTCTGTTAGGGAAATACCAAGTTTCGTCGCAAGACCGTCCGCATAATGCTTCCAGCTTTCGAGCAGTTGCCGGCCAGCGTCATCCAGCGTCGGCGATAACCGGGCGACCTCCTGATAAAATTCGTGCAGCGTAATCGGCGCTCCCGATCGTTTCCCCTGAAGCCTTTCACGGCAGAAAACCCGCCACTGTTCCCGCTCCGCTGGGCCAAGCGACTCGGGAAAATTGCGCGCACGATAGCGAAACAGAAGATCAGCCAGGCGCTGGTCTCGCAAGGGCCACTGTTCGGCGGTGAGAAGTCTGCCCTCGGCTTCCCGGATGGCTGGCAACAAGCGGTTGTCCGCGTCGCTTACAAAACCCTCATATAACTGGGTATCGCAGTCGCCGGATGATTCGCGGACACGCTCGGATTCCGCTTCGAAGATCGCACTGAGGTGCGGCTGACCCGAGACACGCCAGGTGGCCAACTGCTCGGCACGGGCGAGCAAACCCGGCATATCGAGATCGAGTCGCTTCACATCCTGCTCGCGCAATACCTTGATATCCGCCAATACCGGACACTTGTTGATGTGCACCAGCTTGAGTCCGGGCCGCTGGTGTCCCTCGGGTAGCTCTTCACGACGGGTGTAAAGCCGAGCGCGGATTTCGTCCGCAGGCAGATCCGTCAGCAGCGTCGGATCACATTGCAGATCCCAGACGATCATGGCGTTGCGATTGGTCGGATGCCAGCCGAGCGGCAGCACCACAGCCAGACCCTGACGCTCGCGGCCGAAGCGGCCCGAGACGTGTACCAAGGGGCGTACGCGCTGGAGATCGAATAGCTCGCACACCTTCCGCTTGCTGCGCAGCGCGTGAAGATATTCATATAGCCGGGGTTGGGCCTGGCGTAGCAGACGGGCCATGGCGATCGTCGCTCGGACGTCAGCCAGCGCATCGTGGGCCTGCCCATGAGCGATGCCGTTCGCTTCGGTCAAGAGTTCCAGGCGCAAACTGGTGAAGCCGTCCTGCTGCGGCCAGTTTATGCCCTCCGGACGCAGTGCATGGGCGGTACGCAGCGCGTCGAGCAGATCCCAGCGACTATTACCCCCCTGCCATTCGCGAGCGTAGGGATTGTAGAAGTTTCGATACAGCGAGAAGCGCGTCATCTCATCGTCGAAGCGCAGGTTGTTGTAACCAACCGTGCAGGTACCCGGCACTGACATCTCGTCGTGCAGCCGGCGGATAAACTCCGCTTCGGGAAGCCCACGCATCACACGCTGCGGGTCGATGCCGGTAACCAGGCAGGCCATCGGAGCAGGTAGCGTATCCTCGGCCAGGCGACAATCGATGCACAGCGGCTCGCCGATTTCTTCGAGCTGTTCGTTGGTACGCACCCCGGCGACCTGCAGCGGACGATCACAGCGCGGGTCGATACCCGTGGACTCGAAGTCGTACCAGAAAATGCTCTTGTCCATGTTGTCCCGCTCCGTACAAAGCAGCAGGGTAACTCAAGCGAGGTATTCAGGCATCATCGGTGGGCTCGAATCGGAAATAGTGCTCAAGCAAGCGAGCGATCTCGCCGAACGCCTGCTGATTGGAGACGATGCTGAAGCCCGTATCGAAATGACCGGGCGTCAGGTCCGGACGGCACCAGTGGCTGCGGGCCTTGAAACCGAGCGTTTCGGCCTCGCCGGTTTGTGCAGGGAGACGAATCTGCATGTCGAAGACTGCTTCGACCATGACCGGAATCGAGCTGATCATCATCATGCCAAGCGGTGAAATATTGCCGATAAAGCCCATCGGCTGCCCGCTGTAGGCGTTATACAACTGCAGATACGCGCTCAGTTCATGTCGCGCGATCTGTCTCTGTTCGCCATGTCCGGAGGATCCGGAATACGGCCGGGATGGCATCAACAACGCTCCTGGACCAGGGTGGTCAGTTCAGCCTTGCGCGCCTCGACTCGCTTGCGATCGACTTCGATCTGCCTGCCGCTGGCATCTTCCTCGTACCAGAACACGCGCTTGTCGAGCTGCGCCAGTTGACGACGAAAGGCGTCGCACTGGGCACGCTGGCGGTTACGCTGCTCGCTCAGTTTCAACTGCTCGGCAGCTCGTTCCTCGCTGCGTACGTCCATGATACGGCGGAGATTCTGCTCGCGCTGGCGAACCTGCGCGTCGCGTTCGATTATCTGCGGGTTCACTTCGATCTGCTCGGCGCCCTGTCCAGGACGTTCGCCGAAGTGCACGCGACCCTGCTCGTCGGTCCAGCGGTAGATCTGCGCCTGAGACGGCGCCATGACCAGCAGCAGGCTGAAAGTTAAGACCCATCGACACATGAAATGATCCATCATTTCGCTCCGGAGCCGAGCGCGGCAGCACAGCATAGAGCAGGCCGGCCAAGCGGCCAAGCATCAGCGCCGCTCCGGCGCCAGAAGTCCTTCCGGATCGTAGTGTCCGAGCTGACGGAGGGTCTCCAGACGCGCACCCGCACGATAGGCGTATTCGCTGGTCGGCATGTAGCGTACCAGATGCCGGTAGATCTGGATGGCGTCCAGATACAACCTCTGACGTTCCAGACACAATCCGCGCAACAAGGAAATCTCGGGTTGCAGGTAAGGCCGCGAACGACTGGTACGCTCGGCCTGCGAGAGCTCCAGCATGACTTTGGAGCAGTCACCCTCTTCGTACGCCCTGTACGCCTGGTCAAGGTGTTTGCCGGGCGTGTTGGAAGCGCAGCTAGCGGTCAGGCTGGCAGCGACAAAGATGATAAGCGGACGCATGACGACCTTGGATAATCGAGTATTCGGATGTTTATCGGGCGCGATCCGCGAAACTTGAATGCGAGTTGATGCAAGTCAGCCCTGCGCTGGCCATGGCTGTCTACACTGGGAGCATATACATCGTCACGTCAAACAGCTCGAGAGGAGACCCGGCACTATGGAATTTCAACATATTCTGGTAGTCATCGACCCCACCAGCCAGGAGGAAGCTCAGCCTTCTCTGATGCGTGCCGAAGAGGTGAGCGAACTGTATCCCCACGCGGCCGTGACCCTGTTCATCTGTGATTACAATTCGGCGCTGGACGGAGGGATCCTGTTCGCCACGCCAGGGCTGGAAAAGGCCCGAGCGTCGCTGCTCGACAGCCACCTGCGCTATCTCGACAAGCTCGCCGCTCCGTTACGCGAGCGTGGCGTCACGGTCCACACCCGCGCCGTATGGGGCAAGCGACTGGACCGCAATATCCTGCATGCCGTCGCCGAGTCCGGCGCCGATCTGGTGTTCAAAACCACCCATCACCACAATCCGATCAAGCAGTTGCTGCTGACCAACACGGACTGGCAGCTGATTCGCCATTGTGAGGCGCCGTTGTGGCTGGTCAAGCGTGCCGATCGCAGCATCGAAACGATCTGCGCCGGCGTCGACCCCTTGCATGAGGCAGACAAGCCGGCGGCGCTTGATCTCAAACTGGTTAAAACAGCCAGAGCCCTGGCCAGCATCGGGCGCGGCACGTTACAGGTTGCGCATTGCTACAGTCCGCTGCCACGGACCCTGGTTTACGACGCCAGCGTGATCGCCGACTACGACGGGTACGCTGAAGATGTTCGCAAGCGACACGCGGCGGCCTTCGAGGCGCTCGGCGCCCAGCTCGATTTGCCAGCCGAACGCCGTCATCTTTTGCAGGGATACGCCGAGGAGGTAATGCCG
>CAYZFU010000132.1:0-9455 GCA_964477725.1 uncultured Halopseudomonas sp. | reverse complement strand
GGCGGTATGTTCGGAGGCGTCGGTCACCTGCTGTACCGAGCCGACCACCTCGCGGATCATCCGCTGGAGCTTGTCGAGGAAGGCGTTGAACCCACTGGCGATGGCGCCGAACTCATCGGCGCGATCCACCTGCAGACGGCGCGTCAGATCACCTTCACCACGAGCGATCTCGTTGAGCATTGCGGCCAGCTGACGCGCCGGACGGGCCAGGCTCAGTCCGACCACCCCCATCACTACCAGGCCGAGAACGGCGACGGCCACTCCGATAGCGCCCATGGTCACGGCGGAGCCGACCTGATGCTCGGTGATCGCTGCGTTCATCGCCTGCAGATCAGCCATGACGGCATCCAGCGGCAGCGTCATGACCAACACCCAGCGCGTCGAGGTACCGCTAATACGAATCGGCATCATCAGCTCGATGTGCCCCCCGGCCTGATCGAGCTCGTACGTCATCTCATTGCCGAGGCGCTTGAGCGTTTCGACTTCCTGCGCATCGAGCACCCTGGCCGCAGGATCGCCTGGCTTGGCCTCGGTCCCGGTATAACCGACCAGCCGACCGTTGCCGCTGATCAAGGCCTGTTTGCCCCGACCGTCATATAGATGCGCGTTGCTTTCGCGCAGCAGTGTCTGGATGAAATCCAGTGACAGATCCGCACCTACCGCGCCCATGAACTCGCCTTCCACCATGATCGGGGCGACGAAAGACGACAGCAGGATTTTCTTGCCGGCCACCTCATAAGGCGACGGGTCGATGACGCAGGCTTGTTGCGTCTCGCGTGCGCAGAGATAGTATTCGCCAGCGCGAACGCCGGTTTCCAGAATCGACTCGTTTTCCAGATCCTGCAGTGGCTCGACCGCCAGCGAGCCGTCCGCGGTCCGATACCACCAGGGTATGAAACGACCGCTGCCATCATAGCCGTCGGTTATGACGCCCTGGTAATACTCGTCCATCTCGTCGAGCGAGTTCGGCTCCCAGGCGACGTAGAGCCCGAGCAGGTCCGGGTTGCTCTGCAGCATACGTTGAGTCACGCGGCTCATCTCTTCGCGCGGCATCATCAGGCTGGGCGTACCGTCGCCTTCCAGTTCGCCGAGCATCTGATTGAGCATGGCCAGCTGGCTAGCGACGGTCAGCGGATATTCCAGGCGGCGACGAATGCGCTCGGCCTCGCTGCTGGCGATGGATGTCAGCCGTTGTTCAATCAGCTGAGCGACGAGTTGCTCGCTGTGCTCCTGCACGAATTGCTGATTCCGTTCCGCCGAGTACAGGCCGAAAAGTGTCATGATCCCCACCGCGACGAACAGGCAGGCGCCGGCCAGTGCAGTGATGGAAAACTGGATGGATTTGAATCGCATGTAGACCTCTGAAGCGGAAGAGCCGTTGAACCCTTATCGGCACTGCGGGACAAATCTTCAGGGTCATTTGGTCAAGTCTTGCGATATCGGTCGTTTGCCGGCTGCGCTTAATGCTCCATAATCAGTGCACTGTTTGGTTGAAGGAACCACATCCATGCGCAATCGTTTTCTGGTGTGTCTCGCCGTAGCCGGGCTGGTTGGCTGTGAATCGGTACAAACGACGCGAGGCGGTGCTGTCGGCGTCGATCGCGACCAATACATGTTCAGCGCGCTGTCCGCCAGTCAGGTGGACCAGATGGCAGCGGAGTCGTACCAGAAGATTCTGGCCGAGGCCAAGGCGCAGAACGTGCTGAACACCAAGGATGCGATGGTCAAACGTGTTCGGCGCATCGCCGGTGAGCTGATCCCTACGGTCGAAGCCTTCCGTCCCGATGCTCGCGACTGGAACTGGGAAGTGAACGTGATCACCGACGACCAGCTCAACGCCAGCTGCATGCCCGGGGGCAAGATCCTGTTCTTCAGCGGCATCATCGAGCGACTCGATCTGACCGATGCCGAAATCGCCCAGATCATGGGCCACGAAATCGCCCATGCGCTGCGCGAGCACGGACGCGAGGCCATCTCGCGGGCCTACACGACACAGATGGGTACGCAAGTGGTCGGTGCGCTGTTCGGTCTCGGCCAGATGTCCATGCAGGCAGCAGACATGGCCGTGCAGTACGGCCTGATGCTGCCCAACAGCCGCTCGAATGAGACCGAGGCGGATCTGATCGGCCTCGAGCTGGCCGCCCGTGCGGGCTATGATCCGAACGCCGCGGTGAGCCTGTGGCAGAAGATGTCAGCAGCATCGCAGGGCAACCCGCCGGCATTTCTCAGCACGCACCCGTCGCCTGGCGGGCGTATTGAAAACCTGAAAAACGCCATCCCCCGCGTCATGCCGCTGTATGAAGCCGCACGCTGAGCATCGGACGGCGCTGGCCGCGCTGGTTGTCTGCGCTGCGGGGTACGCGACGGGCGCCATGGCGGACCCGATCGCCGATGGCAGCGTGGAACTTGAACTGCGCAACTTCTATATCAACCAGGATCAGCGCAGCGGTGATCCTGATTATTCGCGCGTAGAAGAATGGGGCCAGGGCGCCATTCTCGATCTGCAATCGGGGTACACGTCCGGCAACGTCGGGTTCGGCCTCGATGTGTTGGGCCAGTTCGGCTTCCGGCTGGATGGTGGCGGCCGCGCGGACAAGCCCGGCTCAACCCGCGAGCCGGGCGAACTGTTTCCGCTGGAGGATGGCAAGGCGGCCAGTGAGTTTGGTCGCATCGATCCCACAGCCAAGGTTCGGGTGTGGAACAGCGAACTGCGAGTAGGCACGCTGCGACCTGATCTGCCTGTGCTGATCCGCAACGATAGCCGCCTACTGCCGCAAACCTTTCGTGGCGCGCAGTTGGAGTCGCCCATCCGCGACGACCTCATGCTGCATGCCGGTCAGATCCACAGAGCGAGTCAGCGAAATTCGACCGACTACGAGCCCATGCAGATCCGAGGTGGCGACGCCGGTTCCGACCGCTTCCGCTTTGCCGGGCTCAAATATCAGCCATTCGAAGACACCAGTGTCAGCTATTTCGCAGCCGAGCTCCGCGATTATTATCTGCAGCATTTCATTGGCCTCGAACACGCCATTGCGCTGGGCGAAGGTGAGCTCGAAGTCGATGCGCGGCTGTTCGACAGCTCTGGTCGCCGCTGGCGACGACGGCTACGGCGCCCGGGGTGTTTACCCTGGCGGAGCTACCCTCGGCGAGGTCGATAACCTGACTGCGAGCCTGGCCCTGTCGTATGAAACGCAGATGCACCGCTTCGGAATCGGCCATCAATGGGTGAACGGCGACAGCGATTTTCCCTATGTGGACAATGGCGATGGCGCATCGGTATACCTGATCACCTATGCCCAGATAGGGAAATTCCAACACGCCGGCGAGCGTACCTGGCTGGCCGACTACAGCTACAGGTTCGACGAACTCGGGATGCCCGGTCTGAAATTTACCGGGGCCTACCTGCGCGGACGCAATATCCGTTCGCCGGGAGGCCGAGACAGCAGCGAGTGGGAACGGGACTTGCGACTGGATTTCCAGCCAGCCGATGGCTTGCTCGAGAATTTCACGCTGACCCTGCGCCATGCCAGCCTGCGGAGCGACTTTGCCGACCAGCCGGACATTGACGAAGCGCGCGTGATCATCAGCTATACACTCGAGCTGAACTGACCTGTTCCACACGAGTCCCAGCGCATCCCCTGACGCGCCGTGCACGGCGCGTCAGGGAAGCGCCGGGGACCCGACAAATATCCTGAGCGATCGCAGGAACCGGACTGGATCGAAGCGGCCAAATAGCTGACTACTTCCGTTGGAGAAGCATATGGGTCGTTTAGGCAGGTCGATAGCGATACTGGCGACGGCGACGCTGATGGGCATCGCGACAGGTTGCACGGTAGCCTCGGGTCAGAAAACAGCCGGCGAGTTTGTCGACGACAGCATCATCAGTACCCGCGTGCGGGCAGCCCTGATTGAAGATCCGCAAGTCAAGTTTCGCGAAGTTCAGGTGGAATCCTTCAAAGGGGTCGTGCAACTCAGCGGCTTCGTCGGGACTCGCGCCGAGAAAAACCGAGCGGCGGAGCTGACCCGAAGTATCGACGGTGTGCGCGAGGTGAAGAACGACATCCTGGTACGATGACGCTCTTCACCTTTGAATGCTGGGGTCCAGCCGGCGTCAGTTGCCGGTGATCGCCATCCAGCCCGCATAAAGACCGAGCAACAGGAAAGCGATTGCCGCTACAGTGCGAATCGCCGTTAGCGGCAACCGCCCTGCCGCGGCATGCCCCATGAACACGACCGGTACGTTGGCCAGCATCATGCCCACGGTAGTACCCACCACAACCCAGACATAGCTCTCGAACTGCGCCGCGAGCACCACGGTCGCGATCTGCGTCTTGTCGCCCATTTCGGCCAGGAAGAACGCAACCAGCGTAGCCATGAAGGCTCCGTAACGTCCGATCGGCGCCGTATCGTCATCTTCGAGCTTGTCGGGAATGAGCGTCCAGCCGGCGACTACCAGGAAGGAAACAGCAACGATGGCGTGCAGCCAGGTATCGTTCAGCAGATTGCTGGCGACCTCACCGATGGCGCCGGCGAATGCATGATTGGCAATTGTCGCGACGAAAATGCCCCAGACGATTGGCCAGGGCCTGCGAAAACGCGCCGCCAGTACCAGCGCGAGTAGTTGGGTTTTGTCGCCGATCTCCGCCAGCGAGACAATCCCGGTTGATACCCAAAAGGCTTCCACGGATTTTTCCAAAGAGGGCGGATCGACTCACCAATGACACGCGCGCAACTCCGCCCTCGGCAGTTGCTCGCATGTCATAGGTCTCGTCAAACCCGAAGCCGCAAAGGCTGAGGGTCGCAAGCGCCACGGTCTGCTAACCGATTATGTTGACGCCTGCCAATTGGAAGACTGGCTTCCGGAGAGACTACTCCCCTAGGACGGGAAAAACTTTAGCAGCACCAAGCGAAGCGATCAACCCGGCGCCACCGCCGAGTACACCTTAAACCGGTTGGTCTCGCGCAGTACCTGACAGGGGCCAACGTGGCTTTCGATCAGCGCCGGATATTTGAGAAATCCATTGGCTACGATGCGCAGTTCGCCTCTCGGCACCAGGTTGCGCGTCACCTGGTTGAGGAAGCCCTCGGCAACGCTGGTGTCATGACGAATCCCGGTGTGAAAAGGGGGATTGCTGACCACCGCGGCAAAACGCCCGTGTACCTCGCTCAGACCATCCGAGGGATACACATCGGCATCTACCCCGTTGAGCCGCAGCGTCTGCTGCGCGCAATACAATGCCAGCGCGTCGACATCGACCAGATCGAAGCGCGTATCCGGGTTGCGGCGCGTCAGGGCAGTAGCCAGCACGCCAGCTCCACAGCCGAAATCCAGCGCCTTGCCGCGAGGCAGGCTGGCGGTCTCTTCGAGCAGCAGTTGGCTGCCCTCGTCCAGCCGACCATGGCTGAACACGCCGGGGAGCGTGACCATTTCCACGGTCTGGTCTGCCAGCTCTACCCGCACACGCCGGGTCCAGTCTTGCAGATCGAACGCAGGCGCTGGCCGATCCAGCTGCACCCGCCAAAGCTGGCAGTGCCGCGCCGAATCGAGCTTCTCCGGCCGCGCTCCGTAACCTTCGAGCAGTCGTTCGGCGCGGGTGATCCCGCCCTTCTTTTCGCCAACCAGATACAGGGGCGTGCCGACTGCCAGCAGCGCAGCGACCTGCGCGAGCGCATACTCGGCACGTTCGATCGCCTTAGGCATAACCAGAATCGCCGCGTCCAGATCGCCGTACGCCGGGCAGAGATGCGAGAAAGCCAGATGATCCGAATCCAGCGAGGCGTTGAGCCCACGAAACACGGCGAAGTCCCAGGTCCAAAGATGCCAGTCGGCGCTCAGCGTGGAGCAAAGCGAGTCGACGACAGGATTGACCAACAACACACGTTTGCCGGTGAAGGCCTGTGCGCTGCGCTCGAGAATCTGACTGGTATTGTCCATGCGGGGCTCCGTATTCGGGTGGGGTGGCATTGTACGAGGTCATCCGCAGCGCTGAAAGGCTGGCGCGGTGCCCCGAGACGCCATACTTACTTGCGCGGCTTGGCCCGTGCCGTGGGCTCGGCCTGCAATGGGTCGTCTGGCCAGTAATGCTTGGGATAGCGCCCTTTCATGTCTTTCTTCACATCGCTGTAGCTTCCCTGCCAGAAACCCTCCAGGTCCTGGGTAATCTGCAGCGGACGCTGCGCCGGTGATAGCAGATGCAACTTGAGCGCAACCCGGCCACCAGCGATACGAGGCGTTTCGGTGCTGCCGAACATCTCCTGCAAGCGCACCGCCAGCACCGGCGGCGTTTCACTGTAGTCGATGCGAATTCGCGAGCCGGTCGGTACTGTCCAGTGCGTCGGCGCCAGCTCATCGAGGCGCGCCGCAAGCGGCCAGGGCAACAGGGAAGCCAGAATGGCAGCCAGATCCAGCGAGCCGAAGTGTGCCAGCCGGGTCACGCGATCGAGCCAGGGCGCCAGCCAGTCTTCGAGCGTTTCCAGCAGCTGCTCATCCGACAGGTCCGGCCATTCGCTCTTGCCGCCTTTGGCCGTCTCGGCCGCCCGCAGCAGCATGACCCGTGCCTGCCATTGGCGCAGCGCCGGCGTCCAGGGCAACAACGCCAGCCCCTGCCGACGTACCACCTCGCACAGCGCAGCAGCGCGGCGCTGCGGATCGATTTCGGGCAGACGTTCGCGGCTGAGGATCAGCGTGCCAATACGTCGTTGTCGCTCGGCTACCAGGGTCTCGCTACGCGAATCCCATTCCAGGGTATCCACGGTAGCAAACACATCAGGCAGATACCGTTCGAGTCGACTCGGCTCCAGCGCCGCAGCGAGGAAAATGCTCGCGCTGCGCTGACCGGCGTGGCCACCAAGAGCAGCGACAACCAGCCAGGCGTGACTCTGCAAGGAGTCCGGCCTGGGGAAGCCGGCGGAGCGGCCGTTTGCCAATCGATAATCCTGTCCTGACTCACCTCGTCGCTGGGCGATGCGATCAGGGTAAGCCATGGCCAACAGCACTCCCGGCCAGCCGGCGTCAGTCGGATCCTCGACCGCCTCCTCCAACGGCTGTGCCGCCAACAGGCGCGACCATTGCCCGGCGAGCTGCCGGGCACGGTTCAGCGCACCGCGATCGACCACGGCTGCGCCCCGCGGGTCGTCGAACAGGTCGAGACGACGGGTAATATCGACCGAATCGCTGCCACGCAACACATCGCGCTCGCCGAGCAAGGCCGCCAGGCGGCAAGCGGTGTCCGCCAACCCGATGGCCTTGGCGCGCAGGAGCATATGCGCCAGGCGCGGGTGCATAGGCAGTTCCGCCATGCGTACGCCATGATCGGTCACCTGCCAGTGCCCACCGTCGCGGCGTAACGCACCCAGTTTTTCCAACAAGTCACGCCCCTGTTGCAGCGCCGCCAAAGGCGGCGGGTCCAGCCAGGCGAGATCATCGGCCTGTTGAATGCCCCATCGCCCCAGCTGCAACGCCAGTGGTGCCAGGTCGGCCTGGAGGATTTCGGCTTGAGCATGCGCGGCAAGCTGTTCATGCTGCCCGGCAGACCACAGGCGATAGCAAACGCCGGGCGCCACCCGACCGGCGCGCCCGGCCCGCTGTTCGGCTGCGCTGCGCGAGACGCGCCGGGTCTGCAGGCGCGTCATTCCCGAGACGGGATCGAACGCTGCCTCGCGCGCAAGACCCGCGTCGATCACCACACGAATGCCTTCGATGGTCAGGCTGGTTTCGGCAATGCTGGTAGCCAGCACGACCTTGCGCTGACCGTCTGGCGGCGGCGCTATAGCGCGCTGCTGTGCTGCGAGGTCCAGATCACCATACAAGGGCGCCAGCACGACCTCAGGATCTCCATCCAGGCCCCGTTCAAGCTCCGCCTGAATCCTGCGTATCTCTGCGGTGCCGGGGAGAAACACCAGCAGGTTGCCCTGTTCTTTCGCCAAGGCTTCGAAGACCGCATCCAACACTGCTCGGTCAACCGGCGCGCCCGGCTGTGCCGGTGCGCCGTATCGAATCTCCACCGGATACTGTCGTCCCTCACTGCGTACGATCGGGGCATCGCCAAGCAGTCGGCTGATTGGCTCGGCATCGAGCGTTGCGGACATCACCAACAGCTTCAGCGGATGCTCATCGCGCAGGTACTGCTGCGTCTGCAGACACAGCGCCAGTCCCAGGTCGGCATCCAGGCTGCGTTCATGGAACTCGTCGAAAATCACCAGCCCGATGCCGGGCAGCTCAGGATCCTGCTGAAGTTGCCGCTGCAGGATACCTTCGGTGACCACTTCGATCCGCGTGCCAGGCCCAACCTTCGACTCGAGGCGGATGCGGTAGCCAACCGTCTGGCCTACGGACTCTCCCAGCAGTTGCGCCAGCCTTTGCGCCGCAGCGCGAGCGGCCAGACGCCTGGGCTCGAGCAGGATGATCTTCTGGCCTTCAAGCCAGGCGCTGTCCAGCAGCGCCAGGGGAACGAGCGTCGTCTTGCCAGCGCCAGGCGGAGCCACCAATACCGCAGCGGCGCTGGACGACAGCAACCCGTCAAGCTCCGGCAGCACTTCGCTCACCGGCAATGTTTGGTCTGACCACACAACGAAGCTACCTCAGCGGATACCGTCGACTATTCTAGCGGTCATGGTGGCCGGTATAGTAATGCCACTTTCTGATCAAAGGAGTTGCGCGAATGACCATCAAACCCCTGGCCTGCGCCCTGCTCAGCGCGGCACTGGTTACCCAGCTGAGCGCATGCGGCACGATCTTCTATCCGGAACGCCGTGGCCAACTGACCGGAGAGATCGATCCGGGCGTGGCGATACTCAACGGAATCGGCCTGCTGTTCTATCTCGTTCCGGGCTTGGTCGCGTTCGGCGTGGACTTCGCCACTGGCGCCATCTACCTGCCGGACCGCCGCTACAGCGTAGCCCCGGAGCGCCTCAATCAGGCGGTGGATGAGAATGGTCAGGTCGATCCGCTCAAGCTCAAGGCAATCATCCGGCAAGAACTGCAGCTGGACCTGCCGCTTGAGCGCGCCCGGCAGATCAACAAGCCTGCCGGCGAGCAGCTGGCCGCATTGGGCCTGGCCAGCAGGGCCTGATGACCGCGTCGCAACCGCTCGACCCGAGCCAGCGCCAACGTTTGCTGACCCTGGCCACCTATGCTTCGGTCGGCGTTGCGCTGCTGCTGATCGTGCTCAAGACATCCGTGTGGATGATGTCCGGATCGGTCAGCCTGCTTGCTTCGCTGATCGACTCGTTGATGGACGCCGGTGCGTCGATCATCAATCTGCTGGCCATTCGCGTTGCGCTCAAGCCCGCCGACCGTGGTCATCGCTTCGGCCATGGCAAGGCCGAGGCACTGGCCGGCCTTGCCCAGAGCGCCTTTATCACCGGCTCTGCGGTGCTGGTATTGCTGCAAGGGATCAAGCGCCTGGCTGATCCCGAACCGCTGGACGCTGCCTGGCTCGGCGTCGGCGTCATGC
>CAYZFU010000131.1:1594-9518 GCA_964477725.1 uncultured Halopseudomonas sp. | reverse complement strand
ACCAGGCCACGCGCCTGCTGCAGGCGCGCGCGCATGAGTTGTGCTTGAGCCTCGAATAGCGGACTGCCAGAGCGCTGCGCCAGGGCGACAGCACCACGCACCCGCTCGCGCGCATCGTCAATACGCTGTTCGACCAGATCGATCTCGGCCAGCGTGAGCATGGCGATCAACCGGCTGCCCGACGCGTCGTCGGCCAGGCTGTCCAGCGCCTGAGCGAAATACTCGAAGGCTTCGCCGAGCTTCCCGGCCTGCCGCGCCAGGTACCCTTTCAGCGTCAGAGCCAGCGCCAGTAGTTGTTGCTGCCGACGCGCGTCCGGCTGGGGAAGAAACGCACCCAGACGATCGAGCATCAGCTCCCCGTCCTCCAGCTGGCATGCCAACGCCAAGGTCCAGGCATGCACCAGCACCAGGCGCTCGGAGCTGGCCTGGAGCACGGCCGGCAGCTCGGCTTTCCAGCGCAGCAGTTTGGCTACAGGTTGCTCGGCGAGCAGCTGATCGAGCGGCAAGGCCTGAACCAGGCTCGCGGCTTCGTCAGGTCGTTCCGCCGCCAGCGCATGTTCGATCGCTTCGGTGATCAGGCCCTGCGCAGCAAACCATTGGCACGCTCGCCGATGAATCCTCAGTTGCCGCTTCGGGTCGGCCGCCGCGCCACGGTTACGCAGCACTTCGGAAAACAGATGATGGAACCGATACCAGTGACCCTGCGGGTCGAGAGGCACCAGAAATACCCGGTGGCTGGCCAGATGCTGGATAATCGCCGCGCTGTCTTCGCTATCCCGGACGCTGTCGCACAGACCGGCGCTGAACCTGTCGAGCCAGGCGGCATCATGCAAAAAGGCCTGCACTTGTTCTGGCTGGCGCAGCACAACCTCTTCGAGCAGGTATTCGTTGATCAGCGGCCCCGGTGCCTTGGGCAGGGTCAAAGGCCGCAATGTGCCCGCCGATTGCTCCGCAGCGATCGCCATCAGGCGCAAGCCGGCGAACCAGCCTTCATTACGCTCCAGGATGTGCCTGGCCCATTCCGGGTCCGGCTCGGTTACCCCGGCGCGGCGCAGGAATTCCGCCGCTGCCTCGTGGCCGAGTCGCAAATGGTCCTCCCCCAGTTCGAGCAGTTGATTGCCCAGACGCAGCCGGGCCAGGTGCCAGCCGGGCTTCTTGCGACTGGTCAGTATCAGCTGGAAGGAGGCGGGCAGATCCTCCAGCAGCAATGCACAGAGGCGGTCGCACTGCTGACTTTGCACCAGATGATAGTCATCCAGCACCAGGATGACGCGCTCGGGCGCGTTGCGCCCAACCGCTTCGCATCGCTCCGCCAGGCTGGCGAGCAATGCCCGGGTCAGTGATTCCAGATCCAGCGGCTGCTGGCTATGACTCTGTTCGAGCAACGTAAGCTGTTGTTCACCGAGGCGCGGGTACAGGCTTCGCAACCCGTTGATCAGCGAGCGGAGGAACTGCCCGGCCGTGGCATCGCGCTGGTCGAGCGCCAGCCATACCGAGCGCCAATGATCGGGCAACTGCTCACAGTATTCCGCGGCGAGAGTGCTTTTGCCGAAGCCGGCCGGCGCACTGATCAGAATGAGTCGGCGCAGGGCATGATCCCGCAGAAGCTGGACGAGACGCGGGCGTGGAAAATGGTCCGCAGGAAGCGGCGGGCGGAAACTCTTGCCCGGATAGAGCGGAATCGGTGAGGCCATGCCGGCAGTTTATCCACTGCGGCGCGCGGCGGTTATATCGTTTTGTAACAGACTGACACGGCAAAACCCCGCCGGCAGGAAGCAGGCGGGGTTGTGTCAGGCTAGATCAGCGTACGCCGGACTGACGCAGCGCGGCCGGAGTGAACTCGTTGGAGCTGGCCTGGTAGTCGTAGTTGTAACCGCGACTTTCTTCGTTATACATGCCCATGGCCAGGTAGCGACCGGCGATCAGATCGTACAGGGTTTCCAGTGCGTAGCCCGGAACCTGAGCATTGTAACGATGCAGCGCATGCGCTTCGGCTACGCGCCACAGCTCGCCACGACCATCGTAATGGTCGATATGTGCTGCCTGCCAGGAGTCCTCGTCGATGAAGACGTGACGCTGGGCATAGATATGGCGCTGGTCAGGCTTGACCTTGGCTTTGACTTCCCACACGCGGTGCAGCTCGTACCGGGTCAGATCCTGGTTGATGTGGCCAGCCTTGATCACGTCGGAGTACTTGTGCTTCGGCGACTCCAGTTCATAGCTGTTATACGGAATGAACACTTCCTTCTTGCCGACCAGCTCCCAGTCGTAACGATCCGGTGCGCCGTTGTACATGTCGAGGTTGTCGGAAGTGCGCATGCCATCGGCAGCGGTGCCTGGACCATCGTAGGACACCTGCGGCGCACGACGAACACGGCGCTGACCGGCATTGTAGATCCAGGCCATACGCGGGGTTTCGACCTGGTTGATGGTTTCGTGAACCAGCAAAACGTTACCCGCCAGACGACCCGGGTCGGTCACCTGCTGCTTGAAGTAGTAGAGGATGTTGCCCATGCGCGCCGGATCGTAGTCGGTCAGCGCCTGCGGCACCACGTACTGCTCGTTGAAGCGAACGATGGTGAAGTTGCCGTTGGTCTGCGGGGTCGCCTGGGTCAGCACACGCTCCATGGAATGCCCACGGTAACGGGTAATCTGGTTCCAGATCACTTCCAGACCGTTCTGCGGGATCGGGAAAGCGTTGGCCAGCTTGTAGTTTTCCAGGCCGTTGCCACCCTGTACCAGACGGGTATTCAGCGCATTGTGACGGGTCGCTTGGTTGACGTCGTCAGGCAGGGCTACGCTGCGGCGAGTCGGATATACCGGCATGCGGTAGGTATCCGGATAACGCTTGAACATCGCGATCTGGCCGGGAGTCAACTGCTCGGCGTACTGTGCATGGTTGGCTGCGGTGATGACGAACTGAGGCTTGTCATCGGCATAGGGGTTGGTCATGAACCCGTTCTGCACCGGGCCGGCGTCCTTGGCCAGACCGCCAGTCCACTCGGGGATGGTGCCGGATGCGTTGCCGGCCTTTTCAGCGCCGATCGGCGTCAGGCTCTTGCCGAGTTCAGCAGCTTGCTGCTCGGAAACGGCCGCGTTCGCTACACCGGCCGCCAGGGCCCATGTCAGAACAGCCGAAGAAAGAAGGATTGGCTTCATGGTTTTGCTCTGCTTTGCTTGGGGCCAGGACAGAACGTCCAGGCAGTGGACGATGCAGCGGCCGTCACGTCACGCACGACAGCCCTGATTCGGTCGCGAACTATAGCCAAGCGCCATGCTGGACGTGATCAGTCCAAAGTATGAATTGAGCCAAAACGCTCAAGTGTCACACCGCCAAAACGCTGCCGCCAAAAACACAGCGAGCCGGCGAAATCCTCGCCAGCTCGCTGTGTTCCAGCTACAGAACAGCCCCAAGTGTTACCGCACCTGCGGCTTCTGCAACATGCCTTACAAGGTAGACAGGAAGGGAGCTTGAGCCTCCTGCCATTCGACAATTTCGGTACGAATGCGCTTCTTATCGAGCTTGCCAACGCTGGTTTTGGGTATTTCCGTAACACTGGCGATCTGCGTGGGTATGGCCCACTTGTTGATCCGGCCTTCGTCGACGAACGGCTTGAGGTGATCGCGCAGTTTTTTCGCATCCATTTCCTGGCCTTCGCAGGCGACGATCAGCGCAAACGGGCGCTCGTCCCACTGCGGATCAGGCACGCCGACCACTGCAACTTCCTTGACCGCCGGGCTGGTGCTGATCAGGTCTTCCAGCTCCAGCGAGGAAATCCATTCGCCACCGGTCTTGATCACGTCCTTGATGCGGTCACGAATCTCGATGAAGCCCATCGAGTCGATCGCCGCAACATCACCGGTGTGCATCCAGCCATGTGCCCACAGCTCGTCGCTCTTCTCCGGCTCGCGGAAGTAACCCTGCGTCAGCCAGGGTGCGCGCAGTACCAGTTCGCCCTGGGTCTTGCCGTCGTGCGGGAGGAATTCGCCGTTGGCATTCATCAGCCGCGCTTCGACCAGGGGCACGGGTATACCGGCCTTGATCTTGTAGGTGGCACGCTCGTCTTCACTACCGGCTTCGATTTCCAGATTGACGTAGCCATTGGAAATCAGCGGGCAGGTTTCCGACATGCCGTAGGCCGCGGAAAGGTGCATACCCTTGCTCTTCGCCGCCTCGTACAGACCGCGGTTCAAGGCGCTGCCGCCGATGATCACCTTCATGCCACCGAAATCGTGACCTTTCGCGCTCGGAGTGTTGAGCACCATTTGCAGGATGGTCGGAACGCAATGCGAGAAGGTGACCTTTTCGCGTTTGATCAGATCAACCAGCAACTCCGGATCGTAGCGGCCCGGATACACCTGTTTCACGCCGAGCAGCGTAGCGGTGTACGGAATGCCCCAGGCATGCACGTGGAACATCGGCGTAATCGGCATGTACACATCTCGGTTGCCGAGCATGCGAACGCTATCCAACCCGCCGAGAACGCCAGCCTGGGTCATGGTGTGCAGAACCAGCTGCCGATGCGTGAAGTACACACCCTTGGGGTTGCCCGTGGTGCCGGTAGTGTAGAAGGTAGTGGCTACCGAGTTCTCGTCGAAATCAGCAAATTCGTATTCCGGCTTTTCGGCAGCAAGCAGTTGCTCGTACTCGCCGACCAAACCCGGAAGATCAGCAGTCTTCTCGTCACCATCTGTCAGCAGGATGGTCTTTTCGACCGTGGTCAGCTGGCTTTCGATGGCCTTGTAGATGGGCACGAATTCGCTGTTGACCAGCACGAAGATATCTTCGGCATGGTTCATGGTGTAGAGAATCTGTTCAGGCGACAGGCGGATATTGATGGTATGCAGCACGGCCCCCAACATTGGCACGGCGAACATCATCTCCAGATAGCGATGACTGTCCCAGTCCATGACCGCGACCGTCTGGCCCGGCTTGACCCCCGCCCGGCTCAGCGCATTGGCAGCACGGCAGATACGCTGATTGAAGGTGGCGTAATCGTAGCGGCTGATGTCGCGGTAGACGATTTCCTGGCTGCGCTCGTAGCGCTTGCCTGACAGCAGCAGGTTCTTGATCAGCAAAGGCGTGGAATGGGCCGAGTCGTTCGGCGGGAGAACGCGCGTATTGAGCATAATGTGTGACCTGATCTTCTTGGGATTGTATGGGTCGTTGGTCGCGCATCGTGGCGCGCCATGTGGAGCACTATAGCCAAGCCGGAGAATGGCCACCTATCACTCCAAAGTATGAACCTGATCATACTCGGCCAGCATCGTCTTATTAAGCGTATAATCTCGCGCATAAAGTCGCTTGATGACTTCATATACATAATTGGTCACTTCAGGAGCTAGAAATGTCTCAGAACGATGTCGTAATCGTCAGCGGTGTACGCACTCCCATGGGTGGCTTCCAGGGTAGCCTGTCCAGCGTTTCGGCAGTCGATCTTGGCGCCCTGGCCATTCGCGAAGCCGTGTCCCGTGCCGGCATTGCCCCGCACGACGTGCAGGAAGTCATCATGGGTTGCGTGCTCCCCGCCGGTCTGAAGCAGGGCCCGGCGCGCCAGGCCGCGCTGAATGCCGGTCTGCCCGCTTCCACCGGCTCGACCACCATCAACAAGCTGTGCGGCTCGGGCATGAAAGCGGTCATGTTCGCCCATGACGCGCTCAAGGCCGGTACCAACCAGGTGATGATCGCCGGCGGCATGGAAAGCATGTCCAACGCGCCCTACCTGATGGAAAAGGCACGAAGCGGTATGCGCATGGGGCACGCCGAGATCAAGGACCACATGTTCCTGGACGGCCTGGAAGACGCCCGCACCGGCCGTCTGATGGGCTCGTTCGCCCAGGACACGGCTGACCGCAACGGTGTGACCCGCGAAGACATGGACGCCTACGCCATCGAATCACTCAAGCGCGCCAAGGCGGCGATCGACAACGGCTCGCTGGAAAGCGAAATCGTCCCGGTTACCGTGCAGACCCGTAAAGGCGAGGTCGTGGTCAAGGACGACGAACAGCCGCACAACGCCAATATCGAAAAGATCCCCGGGCTCAAGCCAGCGTTCCGCAAGGACGGCACCGTCACCGCGGCCAACGCCAGCTCTATTTCCGACGGCGCCAGCGCACTGGTGCTGATGACCGCAGCCGAAGCCGAGCGCCGCGGGCTCAAACCGCTGGCTCGCATCGTCGGCCACGCCACCCAGAGCCAGGACCCCAGCGAGTTCACCCTGGCACCGATCGGCGCCATGACCAACCTGTTCGACAAGACTGGCTGGAGCAAGGACGAGGTTGACCTGTTCGAGATCAACGAAGCCTTCGCCATGGTCACCATGCTGGCCATGCGTGAACACGGCCTCGACCACGCCAAGGTCAATATCTACGGCGGCGCCTGCGCCCAGGGCCACCCGGTCGGCTCCACCGGCTCGCGGATCATCGTCACCTTGATCAATGCTTTGCAGAAAACCGGCGGGAAACGCGGTATTGCCTCGCTATGTATCGGTGGTGGTGAGGCGACAGCGGTGGCGATAGAGCTGATCTGAGCCGGCAGAGGACGGCGTCCGGCGGCGTCGTCCTTGCTTGCGTTTCAGACGGCATCCCCCCCCTGCGCCGCCGCATTGATCGGCAATCCATGCAACCCTATCGTCATCTTGCCTCTATACTTCCTGCGTTCGAGTAACACAACGATAACTAGGTTGACCGCCATCATCGTTCACGCGTGACACTGGCTGGCCACCTGCGCACAAGCGGTGTTAAATGACATATTCACTGTTCGATTTCCTTCAGCTGGTCGGTTCGCTGGGCATCTTCGGCATGAAAATTTTCAGCGAAGCGCTGCAAAAGGTCGCCGGCAGCCGTCTCAAATCGATCCTCGGCGGGATGACCCGTAACCGTCTGACCGGCGTAGTGACCGGCTTCGGCACTACCGCCATTACGCAGTCGTCGACCACCACCACGGTGATGGCGGTGAGTTTCGTCAACGCCGGCCTGCTTACCTTCGTACAGTCCACTGGGGTCATCATGGGTGCCAACATCGGCACCACGATAACCGCCTGGCTGGTGGCCCTGTTTGGTTTCAAATTTCAGATCACCCCGATTGCCGTCGCCATGATCGGCCTGTTCTTTGTGTTTCTCTTCTCGCGCAACAGTCGGCTACGCAACATCGCCGAGGCCGTGGTGGGTTTCGGGATCCTGTTCATCGGACTGGAGTTCATCAAGGGCGCGGTACCGGACATCCGAAGCAACCCGGAGATGTTCGCCTTTCTGGACGCTTTCACCGATTATGGCTATCTGTCGCTGCTGCTGTTCGTGTTCGTCGGCACTTTGCTGACGCTGCTCACCCAATCGTCTTCGGCGGCGACCGCGATCACGCTGGTGATGCTGTTCGAGGGCTGGATATCCTTTCCGATCGCCGCCGCGATGATACTCGGGGAAAACATCGGCACCACTGTTACCGCGAACCTTGCCGCCCTGGTCGGCAACGTCCACGCCAAGCGCGCGGCGCGGTTTCATTTCTTTTTCAACATCATAGGGGTGATCTGGATGATGGCGATCATCTATCCGGTCCTCAACCTCATCGATCAGGTCGTGCAGTTCTTCACTGACAACCCACTGTCCGTGTTCAGTGATGATCCTGCGGCGCGACCCAACGCGACCCTAGCGGTGTCGCTCTTCCACACCAGCTTCAACGTCCTCAACGTGATTCTGCTGTTCGGATTCGTCCCGCTGCTGGTGCGCTTCATCGAGTACATTCAGCCCGACCGCGGCGCCACCGACGAGGAGTTTCACCTGCGCTATATCAGCACGGGTGTAATGAGCTCGCCAACCCTGGCGGTTGAGCAGGCACAAAAGGAAATCCAGCAGTTCACCGGCATCATCGAGAAGATGCACGCGAGTGTACATGAACTGCTGTTCGATCCCGCCGCACAAAGCGATC
>CAYZFU010000131.1:0-1584 GCA_964477725.1 uncultured Halopseudomonas sp. | reverse complement strand
TGGAGCGCATTCATAAATTCGAGCAGACCACCGATCAGCTGGAGATTGAGATCTCCGATTACCTGGTGCGGATCAGTGAAGGCGCCAACATGGAGCATGATCTGACCGAACGCATGCGTTTCATGCAGACCATGATCAATGACCTGGAGCGTATTGCGGACATCTACTACCAGATCTCCAAGCTGTCAGTGAAAATGCGCGAATCGAACAACAGCTGGCCGGAAGCAGCCATTGCCGAAATGGTGCAGATGATGGACGCACTGGGTGAGGCCAACCGCAACATGCACGCCAACGTCAGCAGGGAGCCCGAGCAGGTCGACCTTGACCACGCCATAGTGCTGGAGGATGTCCTCGACAAGCTGCGCGATACCTTCCGCGACGAGCACTATGTTCGCCTGGAGAACGGTTCCTACTCCACTCGTGCAGGCGTGGTGTTCATCGACGTTTTGAACCGTCTGGAGCGTATCGGCGACCACGTGCTCAACGTCAACGAGTCCGCGTCCGGCCAACGGCTGAAGGCCATGCGCATTCAAGGGATGCAGCACACCGGCTGACAGCCGGTTATGCCCGGCTATTCACCAGCCGGGCCTTGATTGTTCTGCGTGCGCAGGCAGTAGACACTGCCTGCCATTTTCCCGATCCAGTACAGGAGAACTTCATGAGCGACATCCGTTTTGACGACAAGGTCGTCATTGTTACCGGCGCCGGTGGTGGCATTGGCCGCGCCCACGCACTGCTGTTCGCCAAGCATGGCGCCAAGGTCATTGTGAATGATCTGGGTGGTAGCACCCAGGGCGAAGGCGCCAACAGCGAGGCCGCCCTGAACGTGGTCGAGGAAATCAAGGCAGCCGGCGGCACCGCAGTGGCCAACCCGGACAACGTGATCGATGGCGATAAGATCGTTCAGTGCGCGATGGACAACTTTGGCCGTGTCGACGTGGTGGTGAACAACGCCGGCATCCTGCGTGACAAGAGCTTCGCCAAGATGACCGACGCCGACTGGGATCTGGTCTACCGCGTACACGTCGAAGGCGCCTACAAGGTGACCCACGCTGCCTGGCCGCACATGAAGGACAGCAACTTCGGTCGCGTGATCTTCACCGCATCCACTTCCGGCATTTACGGCAACTTCGGTCAGGCCAATTACGGCATGGCCAAGCTGGGCCTGTATGGTTTGACCCGTACCCTGGCGATCGAAGGCCGCAAGAACAACATCTTCGTCAATGCGATCGCCCCGACTGGCGGCACGCGCATGACTGAAGGTCTGTTCCCGCCGGGCGCGTTCGAAAAGCTCAAGCCCGAGCTGGTCAGCCCGCTTGTCGCCTACCTGTGCTCGGAAGAATGCAAGGAAACCGGCAGCCTGTTCGAGGTCGGCGGCGGCTGGATGGGCAAGGTACGCTGGGAGCGTTCGCTGGGCATCGGCTTCAACCCGGACGAAGGCTTCACGCCGGAAGACGTCGCGGCCAATTTCGACAAGTTGTGCAGCTTCGAAGGTGCCGTGCACCCGAAAGACAACATCGAAGCGCTGCGCGAGCTGATGGCGAACATCCAGAAGTTCGCCTGACGGCGAGCTTCTGGAGCGGC
>CAYZFU010000130.1:0-9718 GCA_964477725.1 uncultured Halopseudomonas sp. | reverse complement strand
GTATAGCGCAATCGTGATGAGGCGCAGATAACGCCTTGCCCCCCCCGGCGATAACCGGTCGGGCAAGGCGTCGGCAGGGGCTAGTTCTGTTCCCGGGCAATGGCGCGATAGCCAATATCCGAGCGGTAGAAGCGGCCGTTCCAGTCAAGGCATTCGGCGAGCCGGTAGGCTTGTCGCTGAGCGGCCTCGACCGTTTCTCCGAGGGCGGTGGCGCATAATACCCGGCCTCCACTGGTCACGACATGGCCGTCCCGCAGGACGGTGCCGGCATGAAATACCTTGCCATCGAGCTCGGCTGCGCGGTCAAGACCATCAATCAGATCGCCCTTGCCGTACGTGCCTGGATAACCACCCGCAGCGAGCACGACGCCGAGGCTGCAGCGCTCGTCCCACTGCGCCTGGATCTGATCGAGGCGACCCTCGAGTGCTGCCTCGACCAGCTCGACCAGGCTCGATTGCAGGCGCAACATGATTGGCTGGGTTTCCGGATCGCCGAATCGGCAATTGAACTCGATTACCTTCGGCGCTCCCTGCTCGTCGATCATCAATCCGGCATAGAGAAATCCGGTGTAGCGGTTGCCCTCGGCAGCCATGCCGCGAACCGTTGGCCAGATGACCTCGTCCATGACCCGGGCGTGCACCGCATCGGTCACGACCGGAGCAGGAGAATAGGCGCCCATGCCGCCGGTGTTCGGGCCGCTGTCGCCATCACCCACCCGCTTGTGATCCTGGCTCGTTGCCATCGGCAACACGTGGTCACCATCGACCATGACGATGAAGCTGGCTTCTTCGCCGGCCAGAAACTCTTCGATGACGACGCGCGAGCCGGCTTCGCCAAAGGCGTTCCCGGCCAGCATGTCGCGCACGGCGGCTTCTGCTTCCTGCAGAGTCATGGCGACGATGACGCCCTTGCCGGCGGCGAGCCCGTCCGCCTTGATGACGATGGGTGCGCCTTTCTCGCGCAGATAGGTGAGGGCCGGGTCGATCTCGGTAAAGTTCTGGTATCCGGCGGTCGGGATCTTGTGCCTCGCGAGAAAATCCTTGGTGAACGCCTTCGAGCCTTCGAGCTGCGCGGCTCCGGCTGTGGGGCCGAAGATGGCCAGGCCGCGCGAGCGGAACAGATCGACCACGCCTTCGACCAGCGGCGCCTCGGGGCCGACGATCGTCAGCTGAACGTTATCCCTGGCGAAATCGGCCAGTTGCTCCAGTGCAAGCACCTCGATATCGACGTTCTTGCATTTCGGTTCCGTGGCGGTGCCGGCATTGCCGGGGGCAACGAATACCGTCTCGACGCGCGCATCCTGCGCCACTTTCCAGGCCAGGGCATGCTCGCGGCCGCCGCTGCCAATAATCAGTACGTTCATGAAGCTCTCGCTGTTAGTGGCGGAAGTGGCGCATGCCGGTGAAGACCATTGCCATGCCGGCTTCGTCCGCTGCGGCGATGACTTCGGCGTCGCGCATCGACCCGCCCGGTTGAATTACCGCGCTGATACCCGCCTTGGCGGCATTGTCGATGCCATCGCGGAACGGGAAGAACGCATCGGATGCCATCACGGCACCCCGTACCTCCAGCCCGGCATGCTCGGCCTTGATGGCGGCGATGCGGGCAGAGTTGACCCGGCTCATCTGGCCGGCGCCGACACCCACCGTCTGGCGCGCCTTGGCATAGACGATGGCGTTCGACTTGACGAATTTGGCAACTTTCCAGGCGAAGACCAGATCGTGAACTTCCTGTTCGGTCGGCGCGCGGCGGGTCACTACCTTGAGATCCGCTGCGGTGATCATCCCGACGTCACGGCTTTGCACCAGCAGGCCGCCGTTGACCCGTTTGAAATCCCAGTCGGCATGCCGTACGGCAGCCCATTCGCCGCACTCCAGCAGTCGGACGTTGGCCTTGGCGGCGACTGCATCGCGGGCCGCCTGGGATATGCTTGGCGCGATGATCACCTCGACGAATTGGCGTTCGACGATGGCGCGGGCGGTTTCGCCATCGAGCTCGCGATTGAAGGCGATGATGCCGCCGAAAGCCGACTCGCTGTCGGTGGCGTAGGCCAGATCATACGCCTTGCGGATGCCGCCTTCGTCTTCGGGCACCACGGCGACGCCACAGGGATTGGCGTGTTTGACGATCACGCAGGCAGGCTTGCTGAAACCTTTCACGCACTCAAGCGCGGCATCGGTGTCGGCCACGTTGTTATAGGATAATTCCTTGCCTTGCAGCTGAACCGCCGTAGCGATGCAGGCTTCGGCAGGCTGCGCCTCCCGATAGAAGGCGGCGGACTGGTGCGGGTTCTCCCCGTAGCGCATGTCCTGGGCCTTGATGAACTGGCTGTTGAAAGTGCGAGGGAAGTCGGCGCGGTCCTCAGTGCTCAGGGTCTCACGCGTCTGATCGATGGTGCCGAGATAGTTGGCGATCATGCCGTCATAGGCTGCGGTGTGCTCGAACGCCTTCAGGGCCAGGTCGAAACGCTGAGCATAGGTCAGGCCGCCTTGCTTGAGCCCTTCCAGAATCGACTGGTAGTCGCCGGCGTTGACGACGATTGCGACGTCCTTGTGGTTCTTGGCAGCCGAGCGAACCATGGTCGGACCGCCAATGTCGATGTTCTCGATCGCATCGGGCAGCGTGCAGCCAGGCTTGGCTACGGTTGCTGCGAACGGATACAGATTGACGACCACCATGTCTATCGGCTGGATACCGTGTTGCTGCATCACCGCGGAATCCTGGTCGCGCCGACCCAGAATGCCTCCGTGAATCTTCGGATGCAGGGTTTTCACGCGTCCATCCATCATTTCCGGAAAGCCGGTGTAGTCGGCCACTTCGACGGCTTCGATGCCCTGTTCCCGCAGAAGCTTGAAGGTGCCGCCGGTCGAGAGAATCTCGACGCCGAGGCTTGCCAGATCGCGAGCAAATTCAACGATGCCGGTCTTGTCGGAAACACTGACAAGCGCGCGACGTATCGGGAGACGGGTGGTTTGGTCGGTCATCTTGGGTCCGGGTTCAGCTGAAGGAAAAAGGTGTGCAGCCACCGGCACGCTTGCCAACGGATCAGTTCGCATGCCGTCGAGGTTTAAAGCAGGCCGTACTGCTTGAGTTTCTTGCGCAAGGTACCCCGATTGAGGCCGAGGACCTCGGAGGCTCGGGTCTGGTTGCCCTTGACGTAGTGCATCACGCTCTCGAGCAGGGGGGCTTCGACCTCGGCGAGAACCATGTCGTAGACGTCGGTTACGTCCTGACCATCGAGGTGCTCAAAATAGTTTCTCAGCGCTTGCTCGACACAGTCGCGCAGCGTCTGCTCGCGTTGACGGACGTCTTCCGATACGCCTGTCGAGCTGGTTTCAGGGCTCTGATTCACGGGAAGGGTTCCGTCATTCAAAAAAGGGTTCATCGAGTTCATGCCGCCAGGTCTCCTTCCAGCAAGCGGTTGAAATAGTCTTCTATGTTCCGGCGTTGCAGGGCGGGACATTCGATCCTGTTGAAGGCCCGCCGAAACGTTGCGGCTTCGGGCAACGTTTCCAGATACCAGCCGACGTGTTTGCGCGCGATACGCGCGCCCTGGTCGGGTCCGTAGAAGCTGTGAAGTGAATCGAGATGCTCGAGCAAAATGTCTCGCTGCCAGCTTAGTTCAGGCGCATCAAGCAGGCTGCCTGTTTCAAGGTAGTGATTGATTTCCCGGAAAATCCACGGGCGCCCCTGGGCAGCCCGGCCAATCATTACTGCATCGGCGCCGGTCTGCTCGAGCACCTGGCGGGCCTTTTCCGGCGTGTTGATGTCGCCGTTGGCGAACACCGGGATCCCGATTGCCTGTTTGATGCTGGCAATGGTGTCGTATTCGGCCTGACCGGTATAGAGCTGGTCCCGGGTACGGCCATGTACCGCAAGCGCCTGAATGCCGCTCTGTTCGGCAATGCGCGCAATCTGCACGCCGTTGCGCCGCTCTGCACACCAGCCGGTGCGAATCTTGAGGGTAACCGGAATGCTGACTGCGGCGACTACCGCTTCGAGAATCTCGCCAACCAGGATTTCGTCGCGCAAAAGAGCCGAGCCTGCGGCCTTGTTGCACACCTTTTTGGCCGGACAACCCATGTTGATATCGATGATTTGCGCGCCGAGCTGCTGATTGCGAAGAGCGGCCTCGGCCATCATCTGAGGATCGCCGCCAGCGATCTGGACCGAGCGGGGTTCGGCTTCGCCCGCATGATCAAGGCGTTGGCGAGACTTGCGACTATTCCACAACCGCGTATCGCTGGTGACCATCTCGGAGACCACGAGCCCGGCACCCAGCCGCCTGCAAAGCTGCCGGAAAGGACGGTCGGTGACACCTGCCATCGGGGCGAGAATCACGCGGTTGGGTAACTGGTACGGTCCGATACGGATCACTGCATGGTCCATCCCTGTCTTGTCCAAACGTTGATGCACGCCCGCGCTGCGCCGTGGGGCGTCAGGGTAGGCTTTTCTGAAAAAGGGCAGTAATGATACCTGCTAAGGGTTGCTGCATAAAGACTCGGCTGGCTGAATCCTGAGCAATTCGTCCGAAGCGAACGGGGTTGATCAGCGCGACTCGAAATCCAGCGTGTAACTCGCTGCTTCGGGCCCCGGGTCGAGCATGCTGAGCGCCACACGAATAGGGACCTGTGGCGGCATCAGCTCGGCACCGGCCAGTTCGCCAGACAGGTACTCATCGGGACGAAAGCGCCGCGAGGCGACCTCGCGTCCTTGCGTATCGGTGAACTGCATCAGCAGTACCGGGAACGGCTGAGCATAGTCGGCACGGTTGTAGAGCATTGCGTCGATCGCCAGCGCATTAGGGAATTCCGGATGCGGTCGCACCAGCAGGTTGCTACTGCGCAGCTGGCTGACATCGACTTTCGCGGGCAGCTCGCAGCCAGCCAGCAGGCATACCGATTCCAGCCACGGCCGAGCTACCCGGTCCCGGGTAAGTGCGTCGAAATTATAGTAGACGTACTGGGCGCCGAGGCCGGCAGCGGCGAGAATGCTCAACAGCAACCAGATCCCTGTTCGACGCTTGCGCCGTGGGCGTTGATCTTCCTCATCGAGGTATAGCGGCTCGTCGTGCAAATCGGGCAGGTCATAGAGGCTGCCTATGCCGGGTTCGCGCCGCCTGTCCGCCCCGGCTGACCCCTCGGAGGCAAATGGCAGGGTCCGCTGGCGAGCTGGCACCCGGTCCCTGAGGAACACGCCATGGTCGGCATCGTCGTCGGCCAGCGGTCGCAGCGGCCCGACGGGTGCATCAAGGTCGCGTGTCGCGTCAGGTCCATCTTCGTCGCTCAACGAGACGGTTGGCTCTGCCGCAGGACCGAAGTCGCGCGCCGGTGAGGTGGCGATGAAATCCTCATGCAGATCCAGAATCGGCTCGTCGTTTTCCAGCGTGGGCTCCCCGGCACTGACTGTCTCGTCCGGGGGCAGGTTCTCGGTCAGCTCGGGTGTTGTCTCGTGATCGGAAGCAAGTTCTGCATCCAGCGATGCCCAGAAGTCGTCGTCTTCGTCATCTTCGGTAGCGTTAAGGTCGGGCCAGTTATCGATATCTTCCAGCCGCAGCTCCAACTTGGGTTCTGGTTCTGGTTCTGGTTCTGGTTCTGGCGCGGGCTCCGGCTCCGGCTCGGCTGTTGGCTCGGGTTCGGTGTTCTGTGGTGTGTCGACGATCGGGTCGGGCGTGCGCTGCTCATCGCGCGATGCGGAAGTCTCGGACGGATTGATCTCTTCGAGTATCGATTCGTCGAGGCCCAGCGCCTCGAGGTCCATATCCTCATAACTCATGTCGTCGTGGATCAGCAACGACTGTTGCTCGGAGGGCGCCGTCGAGGGCGAAGCAGGGTGATCGTCGCTGGCCGGGTCGGAGATCGGCGTAGGGCGAGCGTTGAAGACACGCAGGCAAGCGCCGCAGCGAACATTGCCCGCAGCCGCCTGCAGCTGTTCCTGCGACAGCCGGAACCGGGTCTGGCAGAAAGGACATTGCGTGATCAGCAATTCGCTCATTTTAGCGCTTGTTCCTGTTCGTCGGCATGCGTAGTCGTGTCACGGACCGGTTATTGTGCCTTCGAGCACGCCCGGCTGTCACCGTTTCCGGGTGCCGCTTACGCGTATCCAGCCGTCGCGCTCGGCCACCGAATCGAGATCGAATCCGGCGCCGTAGGCTTGCAGAATGTCTTCGGTCTGCTCGGCAAGGATACCGGAGAGCGCCAGACGCCCGCCTGGCTTCACCAGGCGGGTCAGCTGACCGCAGAGCGCTACCAGGGGGCCCGCCAGGATGTTTGCCACGAGGACGTCGGCTGGCTGCTGTGGCATTGCCTCGGGCAGAAACAATGACAGCTTCTCTGGTTCGATCCGGTTCCGTCCGGCGTTATCCCGCGAGGCTTCCAGCGCCTGGGGATCGATGTCTGTCCCGCGTGCATGGCTGGCTCCCAGCAGCAGCGCGGCAATCGCCAGGATCCCGGAACCGCAGCCGAAATCGACAATCTGTTTCCCCGCGACCGGCTCGGCATCCAGCCATTCCAGGCACAGCGCTGTGGTTGGATGAGTGCCGGTACCAAAAGCCAGGCCCGGATCGAGCAACAGGTTCACTGCCAGAGGATCCGGGGCGTCGTGCCAGCTCGGAACGATCCATAGGCGATCCCCGAAACGCATGGGCTGGAAATTGTCCATCCAGCTGCGTTCCCAGTCCTGATCCTGCACATGCTCAACCTGATACTCGGGTAGCTCGCCCTGGCGCAGCAGGCGCAAATGGCTGATCAGCGCGTCGGCGCAGGTATCGCCCTCGAACAGAGCCAGCAGGTGTGTATTCGACCATAGCGGCGTGGTGCCAAGGTCCGGTTCGAATATTGGCTGATCTTCGGCATCCATGAAAGTGACCGACACGGCGCCGAGCCCGAGCAGTGTGTCTTCCAGCGCTTGCGCCTGGTCCGGATGAATGGCGAGGCGTAGTTGTAACCAGGACATGATCTGTTTCCATTAAACGAAAAACCCGGGCGAGCCCGGGCTTTGACACTGGACCGCAGGTAGAAGCTTGTCATGCAAGCTTGGACCCGCGGTGCCAGCTGTTTTACTTCAATCCCAGCTTGTGCTCGAGGTAATGGATATTGACACCCCCCTTGCAGAATTCGGGATCACACACCAGGTCGCGGTGCAGTGGAGTATTGGTCTTGATGCCATCTACCACCAGTTCCTCGAGAGCGTTGCGCATCCTCGCCAACGCTTCGTCTCGCGTCGCACCGTAGGTGATAAGCTTGCCTACGAGCGAATCGTAGTTCGGCGGTACCTTGTATCCGCTGTACAGATGCGAATCGACACGCACACCGTTGCCACCGGGGGCGTGGAAGAAGGTCACGGTACCCGGGCTGGGCATGAACGTTTTTGGATCCTCTGCGTTGATCCGGCATTCGATGGCATGACCACGGATGGTTATGTCCTCCTGGCTGATACTCAGCTTGTTGCCGGCGGCGACCAGAATCTGTTCCTTGACGATATCCACGCCGGTAACCATTTCCGATACCGGATGCTCGACCTGCACGCGGGTGTTCATCTCGATGAAGAAGAACTGTCCGTTCTCGTACAGGAACTCGAAGGTTCCGGCTCCGCGATAACCCAGATCGACGCAAGCCTGTACGCAGCGCGCCTGGACTTCCGCGCGGGCTTTTTCGTCGATGCCAGGCGCTGGCGCTTCCTCGATGATCTTCTGGTGGCGGCGTTGCAAGGAGCAGTCGCGATCGCCCAGATGCACAGCATTGCCCTGGCCATCGGAAAGAATCTGCACTTCCACGTGGCGCGGGTTGGTGAGGAATTTCTCCAGGTACACCATCGGGTTGCCGAATGCTGCGCCGGCTTCGGTGCGCGTCAGGCGGATCGACTTGAGCAGATCGGCCTCGTCGTGCACCACGCGCATGCCGCGGCCACCGCCGCCGCCGGCGGCCTTGATGATCACCGGATAGCCGACACGCTGGCCTATCCGCAAACATTCTTCTTCATCTTCCGGCAACGGGCCGTCAGAACCGGGTACCGTCGGAACGCCGGTTTTCTTCATCGCCGCGATCGCCGAGACCTTGTCGCCCATCAGGCGAATCACGTCGGCGCTCGGACCAATGAAGGTGAAGCCGGAGCGCTCGATCTGCTCGGCGAAGTCGGCATTCTCGGCGAGGAAGCCGTAACCCGGGTGGATGCCATCGGCGCCGGTGACTTCGGCAGCGCTGATGATCGCTGGAATATTCAGATACGAATCGGTAGCCGGCGCCGGACCGATACATACCGACTCGTCGGCCATCGCCAGGTGCATCAATTCGCGGTCAGCCGTGGAATGCACGGCAACGGTCTTCAACCCCAGTTCCTTGCATGCGCGGATGACGCGCAGGGCAATCTCACCGCGGTTGGCTATCAGTACTTTTTGCATCGCAGCCTCCGGGCCGGGCTCAGGCGATGCTGAACAACGGTTGGTCGAATTCCACCGGCTGGCCGTTTTCCGCCAGGATGGACTGGATGACGCCGCTCTTGTCAGCCTCGATATGGTTCATCATCTTCATGGCTTCGACGATGCACAGCACATCACCGGCTTTCACGCTTTGACCCACTTCGACAAAAGACGCAGCGGTCGGCGACGGCGAACGATAGAAGGTGCCAACCATGGGCGAACGAACCAGATGTCCCGAGGGTTCGGCTGCTTGTGTTTCGACCAGGGCAGCGGGTGCGGCCGGGGCGGCGGCCGGAGCCGGAGCCGGCTGAGGTGCCTGCTGGAAGTACTGCTGCGGCATAGCGGCTTGCTTGCTATGACGGCTGATCCGGACGGATTCTTCTCCTTCGTGAATCTCCAGCTCGTCGATGCCGGATTCTTCAAGAAGCTCGATCAGTTTTTTTACTTTGCGGATATCCATTGATAGGTGCGCTCCAGAGCAGGTTAATCGCGTTTTGCTTGTTCAATACGGTGTACCGCTGCGTGCAGAGCCAGCTCGTAGCCCTGGGCCCCGAGGCCGCAGATCACGCCTTCGGCAATATCCGAGAAGTAGGAGTGATGGCGGAACGGCTCGCGTTTGTACACGTTGGATAAATGAACTTCGATGAATGGGATGCTCACCGCCAGCAAAGCGTCACGTATCGCTACGCTGGTATGGGTGAAGGCAGCCGGATTGATCAGAATGTAGTCGATGCGTTCATCACGTGCGGCATGGATGCGGTCGATCAGCTCATGTTCGGCATTGCTCTGCAGGCTCTGCAGGCGATGCCCAAGGCTGTCGGCAAGTTCGGCCAGACGCTGATTGATCGTCGTCAAGGTGACGGCGCCGTACACACCCGGTTCGCGGGTGCCAAGAAGGTTCAGGTTGGGTCCATGCAGGACCAGAATGCTCGCCATTGTTGTATCCACGCGTGCGTGACTGTTCGGTCAATTCAGGGCCGCAGTGTGCCGTAATCGGGAAGGGCTGTCCATAATCCGAAGGTTAACACCAGATGCCTGCATGATTGCAGCAAGAAAGCGAAAAATCTACTGGCGGCGAAGATCTGCCAGCTGTTCGAGGAATTCTGCGCTACCGACTTCTCCGAGCAGGCGCAGCGATGTCCGTTCGAGGCCGTTGGTGTCGAAGAACAGAAATGCGGGCGGGCCGAAAAGCTGGTTATCGGTCAGCCAGGCGCGCTGCCCCGGGGTATTGTCGGTCAGGTCCAGACGGATTCTAGCCACGTCCTGCAGTTGCGCCTGGACCCGAGCATCGCCAAGCACGC
>CAYZFU010000129.1:0-9749 GCA_964477725.1 uncultured Halopseudomonas sp. | reverse complement strand
TCGGCAGAAGCCCATCCCGCTGGTATCCACGTGAAAATGGTTCGCGTGTGGCTGGTTGTAATCAGGACCGAGTACGGTCCCGAAATAACCGCAGGCGGCGCCATGCACATCACGCAGAAAGGCAGCACGTGCCGGCGCGTCTTCGTCATCCCAGTGACGTAGTACATTCGCTTCAGTCCCGTCATCGAGTCGAAAGGCGGCGATGTCGAAAGCCGAAGCCGTTGCATGCTGGCTGCGCCTTCCGCTGGCTCGATGATAAACATTGCGGCAGGCGAAGCTGCCGAAATGCTCAATGCGCGCGACACGGCTGCCGAAGTGTCCGAGCGCCAATGGTTGCAACTGCTGGCGCTCGAACATGACCCAGCGCACCGCGAGCGGGCAAGTGACCGTGAACGGCGCATTGAACGCTACATCGCTGCGACGAATGCGCACCACATTGGTCAACGGACAGCCCGCCACAGGCGTGTAATCGTCCAGCGGAAGGTAGTCCAGCGACCGGGTATCGGCCAGTCCGAGCACGTCCAGGCAAGCTTCAGAATCATTCTTCAGCTGTGCCAGCTTCCAGCGGGTAACCGGGCTCATCGGGTCATCGAGCGATAGAGGTTGCCACGGATTCCAGTGCGCCGGCACGGCCCGCCATGGCTCGGAGACATAGATAGTCGCGCAGAACAATGCGAAGCCCGAAAGCCTGAGCATGAACCACCCGAATGTCTTCCACCATTGCCGGTTCGCTTCCATCGGTCACCTGTACGTTTCGTTAGGCCTGTTGACTACCGTGCCGGGCAAAAATGCCGGGAATTTTCAACCGAGCCTGCCGTCAACTGAACAGACACTGACAGGAGACGCTATATGAACCGACAACGCGATGACCGCCCGGCCTCTGAACGCAAGATAGATCCGAGCGAAGTAGCCGCCGAGGTCGACGAACTGGAATTTCCTGACGAAGGAGTGATGGGGCCAGTCGGAGAACAGCCGTCCGAACAAGGCCTGCCGCCGGAGCGTGTCAACGAGGCCGGCCTGACCGAGGCATCGTTCCCGGAAGGCGGGCCTACGATGGATGACGTAACCCCTGAAACCATTCTCCCCGATGACGGAGCCCGCTCGCCGAATGAGCCTGGCGCCGGCGAACCCACCGATCGCCAGCTCTCCGAGGCAAGCGTTGACGAAATCGGAGCCCGGGGCGGCCTGGACGAGGCGGAGCTCGGACGAGTCGATCCGCTCGATGGCAAACGCTGGGACGGCGATGCGACCGAGCCGCTGGAGCCTGCCCCAACGGTCGACCGTGACTTCCCGGCCGACCAGAACGAGGAAGGAAAAACCGGCGGCGAATGACTGCCTGGCCGGCCCTAGCGCTCGCTCGGGCTGGCCGGCTTATAGGGGCCATCGAATTTGGGGAGACCGTCTTCGATGGTCCACCAGTTCGCCTTGGAGCCAAAGAAGAAGTGACCTATCGGCCGTGTGTCGAGCGGTTCGCTGATCAGGCCCGCGCGAATACGCAGAACGCCCGGAAGAGCATTTTTCCTGCTGAATACCGGTGAACCGCACGTACGGCAAAACACTCTGAACTTGCCGGGCGACGACTCGTACTCACCGAGCGCGTCCGAGCCGGCGAGAAGGGTGAAGCTGGCCTCGTCAACCGGAATGTTGGTAGCGAAGGGCCCACCCTGGGCCCGACGGCATTGCGAGCAATGACACACCTGGATTGGCTGCAGTTCCCCCTCGATACGAAAGCGCACACTGGTGCAAAGACACTGTCCGTTGTACATCAATCCTCCTCCCTGTGACCGGTTTGCGGTTTGAAAGCATCGGGTGGACGTGGCACCAGTACTCTCACTCCAGGCTCGGGTAAACCGAACCCTTTGATTCTGAACGATTCGACGATGCGTGAGCGAACGTTCGATGCCGTCAATACGAAATCGTTGCGCCTCGAATCGGTCCAGAAACGCGCCTCCAGCTGCATGGCATCGCTTAGTTCGGTAATCCTTACCGCAGGAGCCGGGTTGGCGAGCACGCCGTCGGCCTTCAAGGCCGCCTCCAGTATAGTCTCGACGACAGCTTTCAGGTCGGCGTCGTATCCGACCGGAACCGCAACACTGCCTCGCCTGACCGGGCTTTCTGTGTTGTTGGTGACTCGCGAGGTGAACACCTCCCCGTTTGGCACCAACACTGCGCGACCGTCATAGGTGCGGATCTGCGTGGCACGAAGCAGGATGCGCTCGACGCTTCCTTCGGTCGGACCGATCACGATCTGATCGTTTATCTCGAACGGGCGCATGAGCAAAATCAGAATTCCGGAGACAAAGTTTGACAGGATGTCCTTCAGGGCGAAACCGAGTGCCACACCGGTGAGCCCCAGGCCGGTAGCCAGTGCCTGCGGATCAAAGCCCAGCGCGCTGGTGGCAACGATGATGCCAATCGCCCAGATCGAGTAATAACTGATCTGCTTGATCAGGTTTTCTACCGTCAAATCCGAAGTGAACCGCCGCAGTACCAGGCGTGTCAGCCATCGCACTGCTGACGCAATGCCCCAGAAAAGCAGCACTACCAATACGCTGGCCAGAAGCCGGGGTATCACTGTGACCGAGGTCTCCAGCATCCGTGCAAAGGCCGTCTGCACGCTGGCCTGGGTTTCCGTACTGAAGCGCCGCCAAGCCGAGGTCCGGCGCTGGCTGCCGCGCTGCAGGGCCTCGTCTATGGCTTGTTTCCAGGTGCCCGCAAGCTCGTCGATATCGGTCAGATGTTCTGCGGCATCCTCGGGGGTGATTTCCACCACCGGCCGTCCGGCTACGTTGAGCACGCGCCGCTCGCCCTCGGCCGCGATAGTGACAGGGTCGATGCTTGCCGGTGTTTCCAGTAGCCGATTGAGGCGTCTTTCGATGGTGTCGGCGCGCTCGCGCGCGGCTTCCTGCGTTTCGCCGTCCACTTGGAAGAGCGATCGAGCATCCAGCCGGACGGTTGCCCTCCCGGTGTCGGCAAGCGCCGTCAGCGAACACATCAGGAGTAGCAGGCACAAAAATAAACGGCTGGTCATCGGTTCGTCAGTCCCGCTGCTGCCCATCATGGGTAGCAGAGTTGATGAAGGTTGTAATCTGGGACTGCGTACTGGCCGATTCGCTCCGCCGGATAAGTCACCTGTCTATTGGGCGGATGTCGGGCGTCTGAAAGAGCGCCTGCTGAGCGGAGCGAATCACTCGCTCGCCTCGGACCCGTTGGATGCCGAGTGTCTGCGCTGTGCTCCCCCGGCTCGCTTGAACTCAAGGCAGGCAGACACGTCGTAACTGTACGAGTTGACTGTATGTATCGGTAATGCGCGACCGACGTACGAATCAGAAAGGAGCCGCGTCCACAACGCGGATACGGCAGGAGCTGAAGCGTGTCTTTCACTGACTGACGAGGAGACTGCCATGAGCGAACCCATCACCCGAGACACCTTGACTGATCTGGTCAAGCTCGAGGAGCAGATATGTCTGTCGGTGTATATGCCGACCCATCGAACCGTACCGGAGCGGGACCAGGATCCGATTCGTTACAAGAATCTGCTTCGCGAGTTGCGGGACAAGCTTGCTGCGCGGCACCCCGATGCAGATCACGATGCGTTGCTGGAGCCATTCGAGGCATTGCTCGACGACCGGGACTTCTGGGTGTACTTGCGCGACGGGCTTGCCGTATTGGGCGGCGAGCACTTTTTCAAGGTGTTCCCGCTACAACGCCGTGTCCCGGAAATCGCCTCGGTAGACATACATCCATACCTGAAGCCCATGCTACGCGTCGCCCAGTCCGCAGACCGGTACCAGGTGCTGTGTCTGGCCCGCGACGATGTGCATCTGTTCGAGGGCAACCGCGACGTGCTGGACGAGGTGCAACTGGTCGATGAAGTGCCGCGAAACCAGAACGACGCGCTTGGCTCGGATCTCACCGAGGCGACGCAGAGCGGCAACCCGGGGGGCTACAGCATGGCTTCCGAGCGAGGGGACCCGATGCAGCATGAGGCAGGGGGCAGCGGCAAGCAGGACGAGATCGATCTCGACCGTGACCGGTTCTTCCGCAAGGTCGACGCTGCAATCACCGAATATTACTCGAACCCCAGCAACCTGCCGCTAATCCTTGTGGCGCTGCCTGAAAACCAGTCGGTGTTTCGCACCATCACCCACAACCAGCATCTGACTGAACAGGGCATCGACCTGGATCCGGCTGCGCTGGATCTGGAAGAGCTGCGCAAGCGGAGCTGGGAGGTCATGTCCAAGCAGTATCGTGAGCGGCTGGATGGCATCGTCGACCGCTTCGGCGTGTCGCAGGGGCAAGGCCTGGCGTCGGACAGCGTCAAGGATATTGGCCAGGCGGCCGTTGCTGGTCGTATTTCCACGCTGCTGGTCGAGGCAGAACGGGTGATTCCGGGCGAGCTGGATCAGGAGAGCGGCGAGGTACACATGAGCTCGGGAACCGAGCAGGGCTCCCATGATGTGCTCGACCAGCTGATCCCCCGCGTGCTGCAGAACGGAGGCGAAGTCATCGTGGTTCCGGCTGACCAGATGCCGGTGGAGACCGGCGCCGCTGCGGTATATCGCTTCTGATCGAAGCAACGGGGTCGGTATGTTTCATGCCGCCCCGGTGCTATTTGACGGCGAGGATGGCATTACCCGGTGCTGTCCTCGCTATCATTGATTGCTGCGTCTTCCTTGGCACATGCTGCCGAGTAACTTCGCTCTGAGAATACTTCGAACAGTATCGTCTGTTCTACGGCGCTGCGCTGACCCGGTCGGGCAGGCAATCGTACCACCAGATGAATCTCGGTCGCCGTCGGTACCTGGATGGTTACCCTTGGGTCAACCGAAGGGACAGCCAACCCGCGCTGCGAGCTGACGCGATTCATGTAGCGGCGCACCTGTTCAAGATAGGGTTCGCATTGTCGCGTGGCGGATTGCAGCAGCGCCTCTCGTGCTGCCTGCCAATCGTCCTCCCGCTTGAAAGGCACGGTGAACACGTGGAACTCATAGTCGTCGGTAAAACTTTCGTTAACGATCGGTTCAGACACGAAGAGCGCGTTGGGCAGTACGATGACCCGTCCGGTCCGCTGATGCATGGTCTTGCCAGGGCCAACTTCCAGAATCGTCGTCGCCAGCAGGCTCTGGTCGATCACATCGCCACGGAAATCTTTCACCTGTATCCGGTCGCCTAGATTGAACGAGCGCGAGCCGCTTTTGAGCAACGACCCGGTCAGGCAAAGAATCAGTTCCTTGGTAGCGACGACAAATGCGACCGCGATTGCGACGATCGACAGGGCAAGAGTGCGCAGCTCATTACCCCAGATGATCACCAGCCCGAGCAGCAGCAAGAGCAGGAACCCGTTCCGCGAGTTGACCAACCACTTCCCTCGAAGCTCGGCCGACTGCACTGTCCGACGAATAAACCGGGCGGTCACTGCGCGGAGTATGCCAACAGCAACCACTAGAATAAGCGAGTTGATAAGAAGCCCCATGAGACTATCGGGTATCTGGACCGAGGGCGGCCAAACGAAATCGTCGAACATCTGTATTCCCGTTGCGCGTATGTGCTGCTCATGATCCTGCGCGCGCTGCGGCCCGTCAACGCAACGCTGGCATTGATGATGCATATTGACCGACAGGTAACGAGAAAGGGACGGCACAAAGCGATGCGCAAACTGGGCACCATTAGGGAAATCTGGCGCTATCCGGTGAAAGGAATGGCAGGCGAGCGCGTCGAGACCTGCAGCCTCGACGACATGGGTTTGAACGGCGACAGGCGATGGGCAGTCCGGGATCTGGGTAGGGATGAGATACAGAGCTGCAAGTTCCGGCCGCAACTGCTGCGCTGCACGGCGCGCACCGCAACCGATTCCGAAGGGCCATTGATCGAGTTTCCCGATGGCGAGACGGTGACCTGTGACGACGCCGGTATTAACGACCGGCTTTCCGACCTGCTTGGCCACGCCTCACGCATCGAGGTGCTGAACAGCAATCAGGGTATGGACCGGTTTCGCCGCTACAAGTCGTCTGCAGTCGACTGGCTCGACGAGCTGAAGGCAACATTTGACCGGGTAGAAGGCGAGCCGCTTCCAGACTTCTCGAACCTGCCGCAGTCGGTAGCCGATTTCGTTTCGGTTCCTGGAACCTTCTTTCTCGTTGCGCCGGTGCACATCATCACCACGGCTACGCTAGGCCACCTGGCAAACGCGCAGCGGAGCGCCGTCTGGGATCCGAGACGATTCAGACCCAACCTGGTGATCGAAACCCAGCCGGGAGAGCAAGGCCTCGCAGAACAAAGCTGGATCGGCCAAACGCTTGACATGGGTGGGGCGAAGCTGGCTTGCACCGCAACCACGCCACGCTGTGGCGCGATTACCCGAGCCCAGCGCGATTTCGGGGCGGATACCCAGGTGCTACGCACGGTTGTGAAGCACGCCGAACAGAATCTGGGTATATATGGTCGCGCGGCCGAGCCTGGAATCTTGAATGCAGGCGATGAGGTCTGGATCAGCTAACGCGGCAACCAGCGCCACGGCGGCCGATAGGCCGCTTGCCTGCCACATTACTGGTGGGATTCGAGCAACCGCGAAGCCGTCTTGCAGACGTTCTCGGCGCCCCGATGGATCTCGTCCATGATTGCTGCCACCTCGTTGGTGCGTTGACGCCCATCTTCGGCCGAGCGGCTCACCGCCTCGACACGGCTGGTCACGTTCTGAGTGAGATCGCGGTTTTGCTGCACGACGCTTGCAATCTCGGACGTGGATTTGCTGGTCCTCGCCGCCAACTGGCGTACTTCGTCCGCCACGACGGCGAAGCCGCGGCCTTGCTCTCCGGCACGAGCAGCCTCGATGGCTGCGTTGAGAGCCAGGAGGTTGGTCTGCTCGGCAATGGCGCTAATCGTCGAGACAATATCCTCGATGCTCTTGGATTGGACGTTGAGTTGTTCAATGAGGGCGGTGGTCTCGCTGACCTGCTCGGATATGCGCGCTGAGGTTTCTACCGTTGTTTGCAGCGAGGTCATGCCTTGCAGAGCGATTTGCGCGGTTTCTTCCGAGGTGCTACTGGCAACCTCCGCAGCCTGGCGAATAGCAAGCGCTTGCTGAACGCGCTCGGTTATATCGGTAGCGAATTTGATGACCTTGGTGGTGACGCCGCGTTCGTCGATGATCGGATTGTAGGTCGCCTCCAGCCAGATGGTTTCGCCACGGCTATTTCTCCGTTCGAAACGACCGGATTTGAACTCGCCATTGGCCAGTTGTTTCCAGAAGTGCGGGTTGCTCTGGTTGAATTCGTCAGGGCAGAACATCCGATGATGTTTTCCGCTGATCTGCTCCTGGGAATAGCCCAGCGTCTGCAGGAAGTTCCGGTTGGCCTGGATCACCTCGCCGGTAGGTGTGAATTCGATTACCGCTAACGAGCGGTGCAGCGCCTCGACGACCGCTTGCTGCTCGACCGCCTTGTTACGTTGTTCCGTCACGTCAGACGCGATCTTCAATATCTTGACCACCCGCTGAGCGTCACCAAGCACAGGGAAGTACGTGGCTTCCAGCCATATCTGGCGACCCTGCGCGTCAAGCCGCGGGAAGGTCCCAGAATGAGCTTTGCCATTTGCGAGTTCGCTCCACAGCTGACGATACGCTGGCGAAGCAGCAAGTTCCGGCGCGCAAAGCTTGCGATGATGTTCATGGCGGAGCTGAGCGAGAGAGTAGCCGGTTGCTTCGAGGAAAAGGTCGTTGGCGTCGATGATCACTCCGTCCGGCGTGAATTCGATTACTGCGACGTGGCGTCTGACCGCCGCCAGCAGAGCTGTGTATGCGTCAAGCTCGAGTTTCGTGGCCTGTAGTTCGGTCTTGATCCTGCGATTGAGCATTGCGTAAGCGTCCCTGTTTGATGTCGCTATGATAGACAATAGCCATCATTCGAAGTTCGTACAACCGTTGTAACGAATTGTTCATCAGTCGTATCGGCGTCGTACAGGTATTCTTCAGCTTCGCAACGCTGCCATGCGGTGCAGATATCGGAGCACGGAACAAGAACGCCAGCTCGGATGACTCCTGAGCTGGCGCGTGAGGATGTGGTGGCGGCGGGACGGGTTAGGCCAGTCGTGCCCAGAGGTCGTACTCATCGGCGTCGGTTATGACAACCTTTACCATCTCGCCTGGCTTGAGCGGTTCGTCAGTGTCGATATATACCGCGCCGTCGATCTCCGGCGCGTCGGCCATCGAGCGGGCGATCGGGCCATCTTCGTCTACTTCGTCAATCAGCACTTCCAGCGTCTGGCCTACCTTGCGTTGCAGGCGGGCCGCGCTGATCGACTGCTGATGAGCCATGAAGCGCTCCCAGCGGTCTTCTTTAACCTCTTCCGGAACGGGGTCAGCCAGTTCGTTGGCCGGCGCGCCATCCACGGCTGAGTACTTGAAGCAGCCAACACGGTCGAGCTGAGCTTCGGTCAGCCAGTCGAGCAGATATTGGAAATCTTCTTCCGTCTCGCCGGGGAAGCCGACGATGAACGTCGAGCGGATGGTGAGCTCGGGGCAGATTTCCCGCCACGACTTGATGCGCGCAAGCGTCTTGTCCTCGAATGCGGGGCGCTTCATGGCCCTGAGCACTTTGGGGCTGGCGTGCTGGAACGGAATGTCCAGGTACGGCAGAATCTTGCCCTCAGCCATCAGCGGTATCAGCTCGTCGACGTGCGGATAGGGATACACGTAGTGCAGACGTACCCAGACACCGAGCTCGCTAAGGGCCTCGCACATCTCGGTCATGCGTGACTTAACCGGGCGCCCGTTCCAGAACCCGGTACGGTACTTGATATCGACGCCATAGGCGCTGGTGTCCTGGGAAATCACCAGCAGCTCTTTCACACCGGATTTGACCAGTCGCTCCGCCTCACCGAGCACATCTCCAATTGGACGGCTGACCAGCTTGCCACGCATGGACGGGATGATGCAGAAGCTGCAGCTATGATTACAACCTTCGGAGATTTTCAGGTACGCATAGTGGCGGGGCGTCAGTTTGATCCCTTGCGGCGGGACCAGGTCCACCAGCGGGTTGTGGTCAGCGCGCGGCGGGACCACTTCATGCACTGCGCTGACAACCTGTTCGTACTGTTGCGGGCCTGTAACGGCCAGTACGTTGGGATGCACCTCGCGGATCACGCTTTCTTCCACACCCATACATCCGGTTACGATGACCCGGCCGTTCTCGGCGATCGCTTCGCCAATGGCGTCCAGCGACTCGGCTTTGGCTGAATCGATGAAGCCGCAGGTATTGACGACCACCACGTCAGCGTCCTGGTAGGTCGGGACGACCTGGTACCCTTCGGTACGCAACTGCGTGAGAATGCGCTCGGAGTCGACCAGTGCCTTGGGGCAGCCGAGACTGACAAAGCCGACTTTCGGGTTGGTCGACGGGAGTTTGGACATGAAAACCTCTGAGACAGACGCGGCGGTGGCGAAGACGGCGTATTCTATCCGCCGCAGTGGCACCTTGCCAGACTCCTGGCCTGCCGTTGGTCCAATGGCTCCCCACTGGCTGTCCTGTGCCGACGAGTGGCTGGGCAACCAGGACCTATTGAAACGAAAAAGCCCCGCACACGGCGGGGCTTTTCGATACTGCGTGTAGCTTAGACCTGAGCGACCGGAATGGACGCTGCGGCCTTCTGGTAGGACTCGATTTCGTTGAAGTTCATGTAGCGATAGATGTCTCCGGACATGCTGTCCAGATCTGCAGCGTAGCCCATGTACTCTTCAACGGTCGGCAATC
>CAYZFU010000128.1:2480-9771 GCA_964477725.1 uncultured Halopseudomonas sp. | reverse complement strand
GAGAACCTCGGCGTAGAAATCTATCCCGGCTTCGCCGCGCAGGAAGCGCTGATCGACGAAGAAGGCATCGTTCGTGGGATCGTGACAGGCGACCTCGGTGTTGACCGTGAAGGCAACCCGAAGGAAGGCTTTTATACTCCCGGTATGGAGCTGCGCGCCAAGTACACCCTGTTCGCCGAAGGCTGCCGTGGCCATATTGGCAAGCAGCTGATCGCACGCTACAACCTGTGCGACGAGTCCGATCCGCAGCACTATGGCATCGGCATCAAGGAAATCTGGGATATCGACCCCGCCAAGCACGAACAGGGTCTGGTGGTTCACACCGCCGGCTGGCCGTTGGACGTCATGGGCAACGAAAACACCGGTGGCTCGTTCCTCTATCATCTGGAGAACAACCAGGTAGTAGTGGGTCTCATTGTGGACCTGTCTTACAGCAACCCGCACCTCTCCCCGTTCGACGAATTCCAGCGCTACAAGCACCATCCTGTGATCAAACAGTATCTGGTAGGCGGCAAGCGCGTTTCCTATGGCGCCCGCGCCATTTGCAAGGGCGGCTACAACGCCCTGCCGAAGATGGTCTTCCCCGGCGGTGCGCTGATCGGCTGCGACCTGGGCACGCTGAACTTCGCCAAGATCAAGGGCAGCCACACTGCCATGAAATCCGGCATGCTGGCTGCCGATGCAATCCTCGAAGCCCTGGCAGCTGGCAGCGAAGGCGGCGACAAGCTGGAAGGCTACGTTGAGAAGTTCAAGAGCAGCTGGGTGTACGACGAGCTGTATCGTTCGCGCAACTTCGGGCCGGCGATCCACAAGTTCGGCGCGTTCTTCGGTGGTGCGTTCAACTTCGTCGATCAGAACATCTTCAACGGCAAAAGCCCGGTTACCCTGCGCGACCTGACCCCGGACTACGCCTGCCTGAAGAAGGCAGACGAGGCGCCGAAGATCGAGTATCCCAAGCCAGACGGTGTGCTGAGTTTCGACAAGCTGTCTTCGGTGTTCCTGTCCAACACCAACCACGAAGAAGACCAGCCGGTTCACCTGAAGCTGAAGGATCCGAGCATCCCGATCGAGAAGAACCTGCCGCTATACGACGAGCCTGCGCAGCGCTATTGCCCGGCCGGTGTGTATGAAGTCGTCGACGCCGACAATGGTGAAGGCAAGCGCTTCCAGATCAACGCCCAGAACTGTGTTCATTGCAAGACCTGTGATATCAAGGATCCTTCGCAGAACATCAACTGGGTAGCACCGGAAGGCACAGGTGGTCCGAACTACCCCAACATGTAAGGTTGGCGGCATCAAACCCGGCGAAAGCCGGGTTTTTTATGTGCGCTGCACCTGGAAAGTATCGCGCCCAGGTGCGCCTATACAAATCCTCTGAGGGTTCCGGTGGGAGCGGCGTCCCCGCTGCGATGGACCTTTTGCCGCTCAGATATTGGCCAGCAAGCCCCCTACCGGTTCATCATGCAAGGCGATCACATCGACCGCTACGGTCAGGGTATGCTCTCCGCCTCCGGTCATCACACCTTTCAACGGCGTCACGTCGGCAAAGTCCCTGCCCCAGCCCAGGATCACATAGCGTTCATCCGGCAAGCAGCCATTTGTGGGATCGATTTCCAGCCAGCCCCAACCCGGAATGAACACTGCAACCCAGGCGTGCGTGGCGTCGGCGCCAACCAGTTTCTGTTGCCCTTCCGGCGGCCTGGTTTCCATGTAACCACTGACGTAACGGGCCGCCAGGCCCAGCGATCGCAGACAGCCGATCGCCAGGTGAGCGAAGTCCTGGCACACCCCGCGCCGGTTGGCCAGTACGTCGCGTAGTGGTGTGGCGACGGTCGTCGACTCGGGATCGTAGGTAAACTCGGCGTGGATAAGCTGGTTGAGTTCGAGCACCGAATCCAGCAGATTGCGACCCGCACCGAAACTGATGATCGCCAGATCGGCCAGGCTGCGATGCGCATGAATGAACGGCGAATCGAGTACGTAGAGGCGCGCGTCAAGGCTGTCGCGATTGCTGTTCGCCGTGTCCTGACGCATCTCGCGCACCGCATCTTCCCAAGCGATGCTGGAGAAGAAATCCTGAGTTGGCCGCGGCCGCGGGAACGTCTGAATATCACTGTTCACATCCACCTGCAGGCTTTCATGCAGACTTTCGATGGAAAAATACACCACCCGATTGCCAAAAAAGTCGGTCCGCTCACGCATCCGCTCGGGCTGCGGCGAGATGACCATGCTGGTGTTTTCGCATAGCTGCCACGGCAACGAACGCGGCAGAATCCGTGCCTCGTTATGGCTGAGCGTGACCGAGCCACTGTATTCGTAGCGGGTGGTGTGTCGTAAGTGGTATCTCATGGGTGCCGTGGTCAGGTCAGGTTGTACTGAACGGTCACCAGCTGCCGCGGACTTTCCACGTGACTGAAATGACTGTGCGAAATCGCATTGGAGAGCTCGGCCATCGGACCGATCAATCCGTCGAGCAAGCTGGCTAGAGCCTCCCTTGCCTCGGCCGAGCGCTCCAGATTGGTGAGCTTGTCGATGTCGACCAGATGCAGGCGGCTTGTCGCCTCGATGATCAAGCGGGTCTCCAGGTTGCGATACGGGGAGCTACCAGGCGATGGTAACTTCTCAATCTGCCTACCGAGTCGCTTGAGCATGTAGCCGATCGAGCGGGGATTGGTCTCGTCGAACAGCAGCAGATCGAGGATCGCCGAGGGATGCAGCTGCGACCGGTAGCGACGGCGATACACGGTGAAATTGTCGGTAGTAGAGAGAACCACCTCCCACAACGGAATACCCGGCTGGCTGGCTGTGAGCAACGCCAGTTTCAACAGCTCCAGACTTCCAAGGGCGCGTTCAATAAATCGGCCGATGTCCAGAAAGCGCCAGCCATAGTGGTGCGGCATGGTCTCGTTGCATAGCCCGAAGAACGCCGACACGTCGATCATCATCGCCTCGAGATGACGCTGCCCTACCACCACGCCACGGGTGCGCGAAATCGTGTTGAAACGCTGACGCATACTATTGATCGCTCGCCAGGTATCGTCGCCCAGATGGTCGCGCACCGCCCGGCTGTTACGAACGAAGTGGCCAAAGAGTACTGGCAGGCCGTCAGGCTGGTCGTCGGCGAACAGCTGCAACAGGCGATCGCGAGTGGCCAGGTAATCACGACTGAAGCGGCCGTACCCCAACGGCGGCACGGGTTGCCGTTCGCTGTCTTCCGGTTCCAAGATGATATCGAGCGCTGTCAGCAAGTCCGGCAATACGTTGGAGCCTGATTCGTGGCGATCTTCCTGTAGCAGACGTGCGAGGGCCTCACGAAGCAACCGGGAACGGGTATCGAGCCGTTCGCCATAGCGGCCCATCCAGAACAGGCTTTCGGCCACACGGCACGGCAGATCCTTGCCGTCGCGCGTGACCACGATGGGCCCTTGGGCCTGGCGTAGAAGACTGATATGCGGCTGCGGCACCGGCGCCAGCACCCAGACATCCTTGACCGTGCGACTCTGCAGCAGCGGCGCACCGGGCTCGCCGACCCAGGCCAGGCCACCCGGCATTACGCGAAAGTTGCGCTCGCTGACTGGCTTCTTCAGGTCGTCGGGCTCGACGAGACTGAAGAAACGCAAGGTAGTGTGCTGCCTTTCGAGCACCCGGGTCTGCGGATTGAACCCGGGCGTTACGGCAGACTCCACCAGGCGCTGCGCCGTGAACATATGCGGCCGCCGTATCAGGTCGGAGCGCAAGTCCTTCAGTGCATCGAGACCCATCTGATCGGGACGCAGCACCTTTCCCGGCCGGGCGATATCCCGGAGCAACCAGTCATCCATGGAGTAATTGATCGTCTTGATCGACTCGGCATCACCACACCAGAGCGTTTCGCGGCACGGCAGGATAAGCTCCTCGCCGAGGAAGTGCCGGCACAGCCGAGGCAAAAACGCAGACAGCGCGGGATGTTCCAGCACGCCGGCTCCGAGCGCGTTGGCGATACGCACTTCGCCGTTACGGGCCGCCTGCAGGAGCCCGGGGACACCGAGCAGCGAGTCAGCACGCAACTCCAGCGGGTCGCACCAGGGGTCGTTGATCTGGCGCACGATGACATCTACCTGCATGAGTCCACCCAGGGTGCGCATCGCAACCTGGCCGTCACGCACCACCAGATCATCACCCTCTACCAGGGCGAAGTTCATGTAGTTGGCGAGCCAGGCATGCTCGAAATACCCGGCGCTACCCGGCCCTGGCGACAACAGGACGATATTCGGCTGCTCGCGCTGTGTGTTGGCCAGACTGGCCAGACAACGGTGTTGAGCCTGCAGAAAACCCGCCAGGCGTTTTATCGGCGCATCGCGGTAGATACTCGGCAAGGCGCGGGCAAGGGTGATGCGGTTTTCCAGGGCGTAACCGGCACCGGAGGGCGACTGGGTCCAGTCAGCCAGCACCTGCCAGCGGCCGTACTGGTCGCGAATGACGTCGGTACCGTGGAAGATCAGCAAGGGTCGTTCGAGGTGGGACGGCGAGTCGGCGGCGGCAAACAAAAACCCCGGATGGGTGAATACCAGTTCCGGAGGCAGCAGTCCCTCATGGATCACGCTGCGCTCGCCGTACAAGTCATCGAGCAAGTGCTCCAGCAACCGGCTGCGCTGTTTCAGGCCTGCTTCCAGGTCCTGCCATTCTTCGGTGCTGATGACCCAGGGCATGGTATCGAGCTGCCAGGAACGCAGTTGGCCAGGGTCGTCTTCATAGGGATTGAAGGTAACGCCGTTCTCGTGAAGCAGGTTCTGTGCTTCCTCGAATCGGCTCGAGAGCATCTCCGGCCCCAGGTGGGCAAAGTCATCCAGCAGAGTCTGCCAGTGCGCCCGCGGCTGACGATCCTCATTGAAGACCTCGTCGTGGGCGACGTGCCCGGGATACTCCCCGAGCAGCGATGAGACCGCAGGGTCCATTTTGCCGGAAGGCTGCATGTTATGTTCCGCTAGACCCTGACCGGGAGGCGCCTCGATGGTAAAACCAGGCCGGCATTATAGCCCAGGCGGCCTGATCGCCGCACGGCGCAAATCGAGGGTATGCGGATATTCCTGACCGGGTGCCTGCTCGACCCGCACGATCCGGCCCTGGGTATGCCCGTGATCCCAGAAACGCGCCATGCGCCGCGCCTCCGCTTCGTTGGCGTTGACCGGGAATGTCTCGTAGTTGCGACCGGCCGGATGCACCACATGATACGTGCAGCCGCCCATCGAACGTTGATTCCAGGTATCTACCAGATCGAAGACCAGCGGCGCATGCACGGCGATGTTCGGATGCAATGCAGATGGCGGTTGCCAGGCGCGGAAACGCACCGCAGCTACCGCTTCGCCCGGCACGCCGGTGAATTGCAGCGGTACCTGAACCCCGTTGCAGGTCAATACATGACGTGACGCGTTGAAATCGCTGACCTTGACCTCGACCCGCTCGACAGATGAGTCCACGTAGCGCGCGGTTCCCCCGCCCGCGGCCTCCTCGCCCAGCACATGCCAGGGTTCGATGGCCTGACGGATGCGCAGGCCAACGCCCTGGTAACGGACGTCACCGATATGCGGAAAGCGAAACTCCAGAAACGGTGCGAACCACTCCTGCTCGAAGGGGAAGCCATGGGCACGCAGATCGGCGATGACCTCACCGAGGTCTTCCCAGATGAAGTGCGGCATCATCCATTTGTCGTGCAGTGCCGTACCCCAGCGCACCAGCGGCTGCCGATAGGGCTCGGCGAAAAAGCGTGCCACCAGCGCGCGGATAAGCAGTTGCTGCATTAGGCTCATTTCCGGATGCGGTGGCATTTCGAACCCGCGCAGTTCCAGTAGGCCAAGTCGGCCGGTGGCCGAGTCCGGCGAATACAGCTTGTCGATGCAGAACTCGGCTCGATGCGTGTTGCCGGTGATATCGGTAAGCAGGTGACGCAGCAAACGGTCCACCAGCCACGGTTGCGGCACCTCCCCTTTAGGCATCTGCCCGAGAGCGATCTCCAGTTCGTACAACGCCTCGTGGCGCGCCTCGTCGACTCGGGGCGCCTGGCTTGTCGGTCCGATGAACAGACCGGAGAACAGATAGGAGAGGCTCGGGTGGTGCTGCCAGAATGTCAGCATGCTGGCCAGCAGGTCCGGACGGCGCAAGAACGGGGAATCGGCCGGCGTCTGTCCGCCGAGGGTGACGTGGTTGCCGCCGCCGGTACCGGTGTGACGGCCGTCCAGCATGAATTTCTCGGTACCCAGACGCGTCTGGCGCGCCTCCTCGTACAGAATACGCGTATTGCGAACCATGTCCTTCCAGCTCGCAGCCGGCATGACATTGACTTCGATCACCCCCGGGTCCGGTGTAATCATGAACTTCTCGATGCGCGGATCCGACGGCGGCGGATAGCCTTCGATACATACCGGCATGTTCAGGTGCGCCGCGGTTTGCTCCACGGTTGCCAGCAGTTGGATATAGTCCTCGAGCTGCGCCAGCGGAGGCAGGAAGACAAACAACTTGCCGTCACGCGGCTCGACGCAAAGCGCAGTTCCGATCACGCCGCTATCGAGCATATCCGGTTGTTGCTCCTGCCAATCCTGACCGGAGCCCTGATGGTGCCGGCCCATATCGCGAATCTTCGCGGCTTGCTGGTCGTTGTAGCGACTTGCGACCTCGCCATGAATGTCGGGTAGCGCCGGTAGCGGCTCGAAGAGCGAGCGCGGCAAGGGTTCCTCGCGCTTGGCGATCGGCAGGGCCGACAGAGGCAAGCGCAAGCCCATTGGTGAATCGCCAGGAACCAGGAACAGATGATCGCGCCGGACCGGCCAGGCACCGCTCTCCCAGTGATCACCCCTGACGCTCTTGGCCAATGGCAAGGCGAGACCGGTGAGCGAATTGAGCCCGCGTTCGAGCAGCCTCGCCAGGCGCGCCCGGTTTTCGTCGTCGTCCAGATCCGCCTCATGCAGATCGATATCCACCGGCTGGGCCTGCTCCAGCCACAGGTAGTAATAAGCATCTTCATAACAGGGGATCAGGAAACGGTCGCTAAGCCCCAAGCGCCCGACCAACTCGCGGGCAAAGATTCGCGCGTCGTCTTCATTGATGTCGTAGTCGGTATCCATATCGGCCAGCCAGCGGTCGTCCTGCCACATAGGCTGCCCGTCGCGCCGCCAATAGCAGGCCAGCGCCCAGCGCGGAAGCGGCTCGCCCGGATACCATTTACCCTGCTGGTAATGAATCAGCGACCGGGGCGCGTAGTGTGGACGCAGTCGCTTGAGCAACTGTTCGGAAAGCCCTCTTTTGGTCGGGCCCTGCG
>CAYZFU010000128.1:0-2470 GCA_964477725.1 uncultured Halopseudomonas sp. | reverse complement strand
GTCCATTCTGGTGCGTCCATGTCGTCTATCGACACGAAGGTAGGCTCGCCTCCCATGGTCAGGCGCACATCCAGTGCATCGAGTTGCGCGTCTACTTGCTCGCCCAATGACTCGATCCGTTTCCATTCATCTTCGGTATAGGGTTTGGTGACGCGCGGATCTTCGTGAATGCGGGTAACCGTCATGTCGAAACCGAATTCAACCTCGCACGGCTCCGTCGCTCCGCTGATCGGCGCAGCGCTGGAGGGCTCTGGCGTGGCGGCGAGGGGCAGATGTCCTTCGCCAGCGAACAGCCCGGACGTCGGATCCAGGCCGATCCAGCCGGCACCGGGGATGAATACTTCGCACCAGGCATGCAGATCGGTGAAGTCCACATCAGTCCCCGACGGACCGTCCAACGCCTTGACGTCCGCGGTGAGCTGGATCAGATAACCGGATACGAAGCGCGCCGCCAGGCCCAATTGCCTGAAGATCTGCACCAGCAGCCAGGACGTGTCACGGCAGGAGCCTCGCTTGAGCTCAAGGGTTTCCTCGTGGGTCTGTACGCCAGGCTCCATACGGATGAGATATTCGATGTCCTGTGACAATCGCTGGTTGATATCAACGAGGAAGTCGGTAATCGACCGTTCATCCTGCGGTACGGACTCGAGCCACTTGTTCAACAGCGGGCCAGCTTCGGACTTCTCCAGGTATGGCCCGAGTTCCTTGCGCAGCCCTTCGGGGTACTCGAACGGGAAATGCTCAGCGTATTCTTCGACGAAGAAATCGAAGGGATTGACCACCGTCATCGGGATCTGCAGTTCGACGGTGACGTGCAGATGATCGATCTTTTCCGGGAATACCAGCCGCGCAACATGATTGCCGAACGGGTCTTGCTGCCAATTGAGGAAATAGTCCCCTCCGTCGACCTTCAGGCTGTAAGCCTCGATCGGCGTCCTGCAATGCGGCGCAGGCCGCAGACGGACCTGATGCGGCGCCACCGATACCGGCTTGTCGAAGTCGTAACGCGTGGAATGCCTGAGTGCTACACGGATGGTCATCTATCAGTTCCCGGGTTGAGGCTCGAGTCTGTCGCTACGCCTGAGCTGGCCGATGGTAAAAGCAATGGCTGTGCCAACGATTCATGGCGAGCTTTGCATGGCAGCGACGGGCGCTTTCCGTCTGGCCTGCTAAGCTGATATCACAAGCATGTGACATTCACAGCATAGCCCTATTTGAGCGATCGTCTCGCTGTTCTGCCGCCTCGCCGCGCCGCCTCGCTGGTATGGCAATTGCAGCGCAACGTTCACCACTACCTGCCGACAGAGTAGATGAATGAGCAAAGTGAACTGGGACCAATACACCGCCAAAGGCTTTTACGACGAACTGATTGCGGCGCCGGGAAAACCTCGCCCCGAGTCGGCCATGCTCTGCAAATACCTGGCGGATCTCGACGCCCGCGAGTTGGCCGAGCACAAGACCGCAGCGGAAGTTGCCATCCAGCTGATGGGAATCACCTTCACGGTTTACACCGAAGGCAGCATGATCGATCGCGCCTGGCCGTTTGATATCGTGCCGCGAATCATTCCGCTGGCCGAATGGCAGAAGACCGAGGCCGGGCTCAAGCAGCGCGTGCAGGCGCTGAACATGTTCATCGATGATCTGTACCACGATCAGCGAATCATCAAGGACAAGGTCTTTCCGGCTGAAATTCTCGAACAGTCGGTCAACTTTCGCCCGCAATGCGTCGGAGTCAAGACGCCGCACAACGTCTGGGCGCACATTTGCGGCTCCGACCTGGTCCGCGATAAAGATGGCACGCTCTACGTCCTCGAAGACAACCTGAGGGTGCCATCCGGCGTTTCCTATATGCTGGAAAACCGCAACGTGACCAAGCGCGTGATGCCGGACCTGTTCGCCACCGGGCGGATCCAGCCGGTCGACGACTACACCTCCCAGCTGTACGACACGCTGGCGTCCATGTCGCCTCGCCCCGGCGACGACCCGGTGATCGTGATCCTGACGCCGGGTATCTACAACTCGGCGTACTACGAGCACTCCTATCTCGCCCAGCAAATGGGTATTCAACTGGTCGAAGGCAGTGACCTGTATGTCGGTGACGACGACTGCGTATACATGCGCATGATCGACGGCGTATCCCGGGTTGACGTGATCTACCGCCGCGTCGACGACATGTTCATCGATCCCGAGGTTTTTCACCCCGACTCCATGCTCGGTGTGAGAGGCCTGATGCGCGCCTGGCGTGCCGGCAATGTCGCTCTGGCAAACGCGCCGGGCGCCGGCGTGGCGGACGACAAGGTGGTGTACGCCTTCGTGCCGCAGATCATTCAGTATTACCTGGGCGAAGAACCACTACTGCCCAACGTGCCGAGCTATCTGTGCATGTTCGATAAGGATCGCGAGTACGTCCTGGCCAACCTCGACAAGCTGGTGGTGAAGCCGGCGAACGAATCGGGGGGCTACGGCATGC
>CAYZFU010000127.1:0-9903 GCA_964477725.1 uncultured Halopseudomonas sp. | reverse complement strand
CCGGTCCGCCAAGGGCAATAGCCATCATTTGCTTCTCACGGTCCAGTTGCCGCTCGAACGCTTCACGATCTGGCCCGTCGAGCAGCTGCAGAATCGCGCTCTGCGACTCGCGCGCGCCTTCAGCCAGCTGTTGCGCTAATCCCAAGGCGGCCTGCAAAGCCGAACCTGGCTCCACGATACGATTGACTACCCCCGCTTCGGCAAATCGCTCGACCGGTAGGCGTCCACCGAACAGCGCGATTTCCGCTGCCAGTTGATGGGGAAGGGCGTGCGCCAGGAATACCGAACCGCCACCATCCGGCACCAGCCCAGCCTTGGTATAGGCCATGGAGATATAGCTGCCGCGCGCCGCGACGATCAGGTCGGCGGCGAACGCCAGCGAAGCCCCGGCACCTGCCGCGCCGCCTTCGATGGCCGCGATCACTGGCTTCGGGCAGTACTTCAGTTTGAGCACGAGATCATGCAGGCGCTGGATCAGCGCGGCGCGCTCTTCAACCGGAAGGGCCGCACGGGTTTCCAGCGAACGCAGGTCGCCGCCGGAGCAGAAGAAATCGCCTGCCCCGCGCAGCACGAAGTTGGCCACGCTCGGATCGGTCAGCGCCTCGTCGATGTGCCGCTCCATCTCGATGTACATCGCCGTTTCCAGTGCGTTGCGCTTGTCCGGCCGGTTCAGTGTCAGAACGAGAGTCGGGCCGTGCCGTTCGGCCAAGACGATGTCATTTGCGGGCGAAGTCATAGCATCTCCATTATTGGGAAAAGTGCTGGGAATATACTCGCTCATCTGGGCGCGGGGAGGCGCATAAGTTGCTTGAATGTCGCTCACTCCGTACGCAGCAACCACCGGATCCGTGCCGCAAGCGCAGATACAGCAAACGGCTTGGTAAGCACCGCCATCCCTGCTTCGGCATTGGCAATGTCAAACAGCGCCTGCTCCGCGTAGCCGGTGATGAACAGCACTGGCAGTCCAGGTCGCTCAACGCGGCCGGCATCCGCCAGCTGGCGTCCGTTCATGCCGCCGGGCAATCCGACGTCGGTCACCATCAGATCGATACGCACACTGGAATGCAGCACCTCCAGGCCAGCCGGGCCGTTGGCGACGTGGATAATCCGATAACCCAGATCCTCCAGAACATCGGTCACCAGCATCCGCACCGTGGAGTCATCGTCGACCACCAGCACAGTCTCGTCGGCATTGGCGACAGGCAAGAGCGAACCCGGCGAGCCCGTCGTTTCCCTATTAGCAGTTCCCTGATAACGCGGAAGGTAGATCGAGACCTGTGTTCCCTGATCGACAGCCGATGTCAGTCGTACCTGGCCACCGGACTGTTTGGCAAAACCGTAAATCATCGACAGGCCTAGCCCGGTGCCCATGCCGATGGGTTTGGTGGTGAAGAACGGATCGAACGCTCTGGCGACAACCTCTGGCGGCATGCCCGCACCCGTATCGCTCACGCGCAGCTGCAAGTATTCGCCGACGGGCAAGTCGTGCAGCCTGGATTCCTCCGGGGTAACGTGACGGTTACGAATCTCGATGAGGATGCCGCCTCCGTCGGGCATGGCGTCGCGAGAGTTGATGCACAGATTCAGCAGCGCGTTTTCCAGCTGTGAGGCGTCGACCAGGGCGATCCAGGGTTCCGCGTCGCCTGAGCATTCCACAGAAATGTCCGGCCCCACGGTTCGCCGGATCATGTCCAGCATGCCTTCGATCAGCTCGTTGGCGTCCACAGGTCTCGGGGCCAGCGTCTGCCGTCGGGAAAATGCAAGCAGGCGATGGGTGAGGGAAGCGGCGCGTTTGCTGGCCCCCTGTGCTGCGTCGATGTATTTGCCGGCATCCTGCTGACGGCCCTGGTCGATGCGCAGGCGGATCAGATCGAGACTGGCAGAAATCGCCATCAACAGATTATTGAAATCATGTGCCAGTCCGCCGGTAAGCTGGCCGACCGCCTCCATCTTCTGCGACTGCCGTAGCTGCGCCTGAGCGTGCGCCAGCTCCGCCTCGCGTTCCTTTTCAGACGTAATGTCGCGGCCTGTCGCGTACGTCAGGTTGCCTGCTGGCGCCGCTGTCCAGGAAAGCCAGCGTACCGAGCCATGCTTGTCTCTGTAACGGTTGGTGACGTGCGGCTGGCTACCTCGCGCCGCTTGTTCGTAGGCATCGACGGTTATCGAATGGTCGTCGGGGATGACGAACTCGTTCACATGGTGGCCGACCAGTTCCTCCTCGGAGTAACCCAATAGCTTGGTCCATGACGGGTTGACCCGTTTGAAGATTCCGTGGAAGTCGATGATCGCCATCAGGTCTGGAGCGGTGTCCCACATCAGGTCGCGCTCTTCGGTACGAACAGTGATCTCGGTGGCGAGTTTCGCATTGAGCTGATGCAGTTGTTGTTCCGCTAAGGCCCGCTCCTGTTCGGCAACGATTTGCGAGGTGATTTCAACGGATGAAAAAGATCCTGAACTTATTTGTATGCCGGGACTTACTGGCCGCGGCGGACCATTGGCAGCTCGATTCGCTCCTGAGCGAATCCCTCTCCGGTCGCCATGGCGTGCTGGAACATTGGCGCCACGGGTTCCCAGGTGTCCTTCCATACTTCTGCCACTGGTCGCCCCAGGGCTTCGGGGTGACGCTCTGCCATGGAAGGGATATAGGCGTCGTTGTAGAACATGCATAGCTCGGGACCCCAGAGTACTGTTCCAAGTACAGGGGAATTCAGGCAGGTAGAAACGGCCGAGCGCAGCGACTGCGGCCAGGTTCCGGGCGGCCCGAAAGGCGTGGTGGACCAGTCGCGCTCGCGCATGCGGCCGCCCATTTCCCCTCCGCCAGCAAGAAAAAGAAGTTCATCGTTCATAACCGGACGCTCGCTTGGGGCACTTAACACGTTTGTCCTCGCCTATCATGTGCCTCTTCAGAGCAGGCTGCGCCTTGCTAGTTCGATAGGTTGGCAGTCATTTCGTCTATCAGTGCCTCGAAGCGCTTCGGTCGTTCCGGTGCGCCTGATCGCGATTGCGATGAAGGCCGAGGAAGCGGCGAAGTGCGAGGCCCTGCCCGCTGGTCGAGCAAAAGCGAAAGCGTAGAGGCTTATTGGCGTCAGACTGGCGTAACGGGACCGGGCGGGGCTGGTGGAGCGAAACCGACGCGGGTGCCGGAAAGACCGTGTTCCGGTACATCGACGCTTACTTGATTGCGGCCAGCCTTCTTCGCTTCGTAGAGCGCCCGGTCTGCTCGGGCCAATGCTGCTTCGATTGATTCATCGCCTACATCGATCTGTGCGACACCAATGCTAGCGGTGATCCGTAGCAGCTCATCAGTCCCTATCCGAATCTCCAGCGCGGCACAGGCAGCGCGAATACGCTCTGCACATACACTCGCTTCCTCCAGATCTGCGCCGGGAAGCAGCAGCACGAATTCTTCTCCTCCAAAGCGAGCGACCAGGTCGTCGGCGCGACTGTGCTGTTTCAACGACTGGGCCAGCTTGACGAGAACTTGATCGCCACAGGCATGACCATGTCTGTCGTTGACGCCCTTGAAGTGATCGATGTCCAGCGCCAGTAATGACACGGGCGTCTGGATACTGTTGGCTATCTCCAGCAGATAATCGCCTTCCGAGAAGAAAAACCGACGGTTATACAGCTTGGTTAGCGAGTCTGTAGAGGCCTGCCGCTTCAGATCCTCCTGCGAAGCACGGATATCTTCCAGGATCTTGATCCGATGCGAGATGATGAACGCCAGAGTCAACGCCTCCAGCACGATGCCAATGCCCACGCCGTGGCTGCTTATATAAGTCGGCGGAATCAGACCCTTGTAAAACAACACGGCGACGCCGTTGAACACGACGAAAAAACTGTGGCCGATGACGAAGTACTTCACCAGGGGGTTGCCTTTGCGGTAAAGCGAAATGCTCACCGAAAAGGTCACAATCATCATCAAAGCTGCAAGACTGCTGGCAGGTTTGAGGGCGGCAGAAATATCGAAAAGGCCCCAGGCAAAGGTGCCCGAGAGCAAGACGATGAGTGCTTGCAGGAACCGGTGTTCGGTGGGGTAGTGCGTTTTGGTATCGAAGATCGCCATCATGAACAGCACCAGGAAGATCGGCATGGTGATGAGCGAGATGTTCAGTTTGAAAACCTGCATGCCGTACACATCGAAGATGTTGGCAATCAACCCGTAGGACAGCGCGATCCACACCAGGCCCGAAATCAGGTACAGCGAGTAGAAAATGTTTTCTTTCTTGCTTGTGGCGAAGTAGAGAAGCCCGTTATAGAAAACCAGCGCAAGCAACATGCCGACCATCAACGCAATATCGACATTGATGCCGACCAGGGCCCGGCGCGAGGATTGTTCGTCCAAGATCTCGGCGGCCAACCATTGATGCGAGAAGGAATGGCTGCGCAGATAAAGCGCAGTGGGCTGCCCGGGGAGCAGGGTGAGCGGATAAACCGCTGTGCCTCGATACAGTAGATCGCTGGTACCCGTGTCGTTCAGATCCAAGCGCTCATGGCGTATCAGCTCGCCGTCCCGCTCCTCGAAGAAATCGACAGAGCGCACGTGATATGCATGCGGTAGATGAACGAATACCTTTCGCTCAGTCTGAGTCCGATTCTGCAGGATCAGTCTGAACCAGGTCACTTTCGCGTCCGTGCCTAGCGTCGTCCTGCTGCCGGTTTCGGCGAAAGGAAGGGATCTGATCTGCTCATACGTCAACGCGCCTGATGCATCCACATGGTAAGCCATGCGAAAGTCGGTCAGATTGACGGAGTCATGCTCGATGGTCACCTGCGGTTCCGACCAGGCGAAACCGGAGATCAACAGAAGGAGCAAGAGCAATAGCTGTCTATGTAGGTCCATCTACGATTGCCGTGTTTTGTAACGTGCCTCATGGTAGCGGAGAAGGATGGGGGCACCAAGCTGGGAAGTGCAGGAAAAGCGGCTTTTCACCGTTTTTCGGCACGACGTCGGTAGCCGGTAATTGCACCGCAAGCAAGTGAAGAAGAACAGGCAGAAACCGAGAGGCCCGACCCTGCGGCGGATGATCACGGGCTGACCGGTGCGTCAGGGAGCAGCCGTGCCGCTCGCCAGTGTCTCTCTTTCTGCAGGATCATGACGGTGAGCAGAAGCTCGCAGAACACGACCACCACCGCTGGCACTAACAAGCCGGCAAACGGGATGAAGCTCAGATTCAAAGCCACGCTGATGATGCCGCACAGTACCCGCCGCTTGACGAAACTGTCGTATTTTTCCTTGGCTACCCAGTGCATCTCGAACACTACGTTGATCAGCCGAAAGATGAAAAAGCCGGACATGATCGACATGATCAGGGTGGCGTCAGCGAAGCTCTGCGGGTAGAGATACTCGAAGATATAGACTGCGAATAGCTGGTAGCCAGCGAACATGGCAAGAGACAGCAACACCGCCAGCCCGAGGAAGCGACGCTGGCTGAAAACATCATCGCCGCGGGAGACCCTCGGCATATAAAGCGACCAGAACGCGGTCACGACGATCTGCCCGATCGCGATGAAGGAATAGGCCGCCGCATATACAGCCAGCGGTTCGGAGCCAAGCAGAGCTTCGATGATGATGCGGTCGCAGCCAAAGTACAGGAAGAACGCGAGAAAGGAGATGGTGAAAGGTGACCAGGCGCGCCAAAACGAAAACATGTCGCGGACCGATTCCACCGGGCCCGCCTCGCCAGTGAAGAAACTCCGAGTACGGACGCAGCGTAAGAAGAACCAGACCGAGTACGTAAGTAGGGCGGTGATAGCACCCAGCGCAACGGCGAGAACGATATCTCTGAGAAGCCAGAACGCAACGATCTTGATGACGAAGGGCGCCGACTTGTTGAAAGCGTCAAGTGACGAGAAGCGAACAAGTTGGTCATGTTTCTGGTAGTCGAAGAACAGACTCTTGTGCAGCACACCGAGGGCGAAGGCTTCCGGCAGGGAAGCTACCAGCAGCCAGAACGCCAAATCGGTTTCCGCAATGAGATGGGCGTAGATGAGAGCTGCCGCGGCGAGCGTCAGATAACCCAGGCTCGACGGGAAGAAGAGATTCTCACCGCGTGAGATACCCTTGTTGATTGCATTCCTGCTCAAGAGATAATCACGCAGGCCCACATCGGAAAAAGTGATCACCACCGAGGCCAGCACGATGCTGAGGGCCAGCGCACCGTAGCTTTCGATGGCCGAAGAGCGAGCAACCAGCAGCAAAAAAGCGAAGGTTAGCAGGGGTTGAAGTATCATCGGGATGACCACGTAGACCATCTTCCCGAGTTCACCGTTGAACTTCTTCATCGCGAACGTCCTTGTTGAAGTCGGATGACGGCGGGTGACGAAGGATAACTCCCGCACCGCCGCGGCTTTCCACTACTTTCCGATTGGAGCGGCTCCGGTGAGCGCCCGATACCGTCAGGGTGTGAGCTCCTTAGTGAGTCGGCATCTGCGCTGACCCGTGGCTCGCTATAGCTAGCGTAGGACACATTGGCGAAGGGCGCCCTGCGCAAGAGTTTAGAGGCAGGTAGTTATCTGTATCGCCCGCTGGCGAATAAAAACGGACCGAGACGCCCAATGTCTCCATAGGCGCACCAGCGATTTCGCGCTGGGGTCGGAAACGGCCGCTTTCCGATAGACCCTGAAAAACCGTCCTGGCTTTTCGAAGCTGCCCGAGACGCAGAAGTCTGAACAGGGTTTTCCACTGACGTAGCGTGGTCATGATCGCGCGTCGCCGGCTGTAGTACTGTCGCGCTACGAACAGCTCATTGCGCACGAGGTGGCGGTGGTACTGGATGCGGTTCGGGTTGCGTTCGGCGAAAATATCAATCGAGCCGCTTTCCTGGCGAAGGTGTTTCACCCTGCTTGCGCCGACCAGGAAGCCCGGAGCGTCCTGCGTAATGCGCAGGGTGTATTCGCTATCCTCGCCCCAGATGAACATTGAAGCCAAAGGCAACCCGTGTGCGCTTAGCGTAGACCTGGGGACCAGGATCGAGACGAAGGTGGCTCGGCGCACCGGTACCATGCCGTGCTGCAAAGTCAGTGGCCAGTATTGGTAGTTGACAGGGTTGAGGCGGTCGTCGAGATGCGGCGAATTGGTTACCAGACCTCGTTCGGTAAACGCAGTCGATAGCAGGTACGAGTGATCAACCCCCGCGTTGTTGAGCAAAGCATCCGCTTCTTCGAGCCGCTGCAATGCATCAGACTCGGGAATGACGTCGTCGTCCATCATCCAGACGAAGTCTGCGCCGTTCTGATAGGCGATACGAAACCCGGCGTTGAACCCGCCGGAGGCACCAATGTTCTTGGACAGCGAATAGACTTGCAGTAGCGGGTATCGCTCCTGCAAGAGCATGTCTTCGGTTCCATCGGTGCTGGCGTTGTCGATAACGATGATGCGGTCGCAAGGCCGCGTCTGGGAGAAAATGGCGCCAAGACAGCGTTTCAGCAGATCCTTGCGGTTGTAGGTAAGCACCACGGCGCAGATTGTACTCATAACCATTTCCTTTGGCAGGCAGTCCTTTGCCGAGAAGCAAGCGCTTCTCAACGGTCATCGACACAGCGAGTAACAACTATGATCGCATATGGCCATCTCAGTTCCGTCATCCGGATAAAACTCTCAGTGAGACCCAGGAAGCCGCGCGAAGGTCGTGATAGCAGGTCCGCGTGCGATGGGGTTGAAGGCTGCTTGACCCTGTAGTCGCTACAAGCTTTATCCTGATTACATCAAGCCTACTGAGGATCGGTCATGGACAGCTGTTGCGAAAACAAGGCAGGCGAACTGGCGCAGCTACGTAGCCAGCAGAGCCGTGTGCTCTACATCGTCCTGGCAATCAATGCCGGGATGTTTCTGTTCGAATTCATCGCCGGCTGGATCATCGGATCAACCGCAGTGCTGGCGGACTCGCTGGATATGTTCGGCGATGCATCGGTTTATGCGTTGACCCTGTATGTATTACACCGCAGTGCGCGGACCCGAGCCGGCGCGGCCTTGTTCAAGGGCAGCCTGATGTTGCTGTTCGGTTTGCTGGTGATCGTCGATGCTGTGCGCAAGCTGTTCATCGGCGGTGTGCCGGAGCCGCAGTGGATGGGATTGATAGGGATCGCGGCGCTGGTCGCCAATACGGTTTGCTTCATCCTGTTGTACCGTCATCGCAGCGATGACTTGAACATGAAGTCTACTTTTCTGTGCTCACGCAACGACCTGATCGCCAATAGCAGTGTGATCGTCGCTGCGATTCTGGTGGGAGTTACCGGAACTCTCTGGCCTGACGTGATAGTGGGTCTGGCCATCGCAGCGTTGTTTTTGCACTCGGCGCGGCAGGTTCTGACCGAATCCTGGGCCGAGTGGCGAGGCGCCGCTGGCATGCCCAGCGCCACGGCCACTTCGAACAGTTCGGACGATTGCTGCACTTCGCAGCCAAGCGACCAGGCGCAGAGCAGTTGCGCAACGAAGGCAGCGTCACACACCAGAGCGAATGGCGGTTGCTGCCAGCCCGAGCCAGTTGAAGCTCAGGCGGCCTGCTGCAGCACGATGTCGACAAGCAGTTATTGTGAGGAGTCGCCTACGAAGGGAACGGAACGACGCTCGTAGGCAGTCGCCGCGCGACGGACCGCGAATCAAGTCGAACAACGAAAAGCGGCGTAAACGTCGTCACTGTCCAAAGGGAATCTCAATGCACGGACTGGAAAACAGGATACCGCCACCGCTTGTGGCTGCTCTGTTCGGATTGCTGATGTGGCTGGTTGCTCCCTACGTGTCGGGCCCTGACCTGGCGCACTCGGAGCGCCTGCTGCTGGCGCTACCGGTGCTGGCCGTTGGCATTGGCTTCAGCCTGGCGGGCGTCGTGTCCTTCCGACAGGCACGAACTACCGTTAATCCGCTGAAGCCCGAGACGGCCTCGGCACTGGTGTGTTCAGGTATCTATCGTTATTCACGCAACCCGATGTACGTGGGCTTCGCCATGGCGTTGCTGGCCTGGGCGATCTATCTGGCCTCTCCGGTGGCGTTGCTTGGGGTGCTGGGGTTCGTTTTGTATATGAATCGCTTTCAGATCGGCCCCGAAGAGCGCGCGCTGGCCAATGTATTCGGTCGTGAATTCGACAGATATACGGAGCAGGTGCGCCGTTGGCTTTAGCGCTCGGTCATCCGAACGCTTCCGTAGCTACCTGAAATGCCGATGCGCGCGCAACGCGGACAAAGATAAGCGCGCGCTTGTTGGTGACCCGTGTAATTTGAATGACATCTTTCCGTCGCACTCTAGCGGACCCGAAACCTGACTGTCCGATTTCAGTGAGACTAGCGATGCATTCAGTCTGCCGCCGGCTTCGCCGTAACCTGCTGTTCACCCTGGCATTGCTACCTGGCGTGGCATACGCCCACGATTTGCAGATTCATGGCTCCAACACCATTGGTGCAGCGCTGGCGCCCATGCTGATGACGGGATTCCTCGAGCAGCTTACCGGCGAGCCTGTCACCGTTACCGCAACGGGGAACGCCAACGAGGCCGTACTCGGGACGGCGCGGGACGGCCAGCCGCTGACGGTGTTGGTGGCCGCTCATGGAACCAGTACCGGCTTCACCTCGATGGCGGCCGGTAAAGCTGACATATGGCCCGCCTCTCGGCGGGTAAAGGGCACAGAAGTCGATGCCATGAAAAGCCGAGCCGACATGACCGACCCTGGTAGCGAACATGTGATTGCCATCGACGGCCTGGCGATACTGATTCATCCGTCCAACCCGGTCGAGCAGCTCAGCATCGAGACGCTGGCAAAGATATTTGCCGGCGAGATCGCCAACTGGTCGGCTGTCGGCGGCCCTGACCGGGCGATTCAGGTTTACGCTCGCGACGACCAGTCAGGGACATGGGACACCTTCAAAGAACTGGTACTCGCAGGCAAATACACGCTGACCGGCAAAGC
>CAYZFU010000126.1:0-9989 GCA_964477725.1 uncultured Halopseudomonas sp. | reverse complement strand
ACGATCTGCGCCAGCTGGGCGCGCTCGCGGCCAAGGTTCTGGGCGCGTTCCGGATCATTCCAGACGCTGGGGTCTTCGAGCTCGCGCTCGACTTCAGTCAGACGATCACGCTTGTGATCGTAGTCAAAGATACCCCCTGATGGTATCCGTACGGCCGCGCAGGTCCTTGATGGTATTAAGGATCGGATTGATTTCCATGGTGACAAGTCCCGTCGGGAAAAAGCCGCCATTGTAGCGGAAATAGGCTCCGCCGTGCAGCGTTACCGGCGCCGAGCGCCTGGCTCAGCGACCGAATGCGCGCAGAAACACCAGGGTGCCAATGCCCCAGCAGGCATTGAGGATAAAGCCGATCATGAAGCGAGCAGGGAGCTTGTCGAGCTCAATGCCGATGCCCTTGAGCGGAAAGACAATCAAAAGCGCCACCACAGTCAGCGCAACACCACCGAAAAGTGCGGCCTTGAGCCAGACCCAACTACGCCCGAGGCGATCCAGGAACAGCACCAGGGCCAGCGCCCAAAGCCCACCGAAAAACGAACCTGAAATCACCGAAGGCACGCCAAAGGGCCTGGTCGGATCCAGCGAGAACGGCGCAAACGGCACCACACCAGCGGAATGCAGCAACCCGAGCGCCGGCTGATGGAAACACAGAACGGCAAGAAAACCGGCGACAAACGCAAGCACCCAACGCATATGAACCTCCGTGTGAAAGCTCGCCAGACTATAGCAGCGGCCAGGCCTGTCGTCCTTCGACGAGCCATTGATCCAGATCATCACAGCTGCGCAGTCGGGCGTCTAGACTGCAGTTTCATCAGCCATTCCAGCCAGGAGCCCACCGTGACCCAGCTGCTTCCAGACCAGACAGTGCTCGATCAACACGCCGCGGAGTACCCGACCTTCGCTGACTGGCGCGCCGGCTACGGCGTCATCGAGCATACCGCCATGACCCAGGCGGCGGTGTATCGCCTGGCGCACCACCTGGTCCAGGCCAAACTGCAGCCGGACCTGGACAGCGTATATCGCCAGCTCAGTGCGCTCGATCACCTGACCAGCGCCGGACTCTGGCTGGTGGTTCACATGACCTACGCCAAGCGCCTGCGCCTGGACGGCAGCCCGCTTCCGGCCGAAGATTTCAAAATCCGGCCGGAAGGTCATACCGGCGGCGCGCTGAACATGGTGCCGGGTTACGCCGCGTATCTGGCGCTGAACAACCTGACCGGAACCACACGCAGCTGGCTGATGGGCCAGGGCCATTGCGTGGCGGCGATCGACGCCCTGAACGTGCTCACCGGCAATCTGCATCCGGAACAGGCAGAGCGCTATGGCAGCGAGGACGGCCTCAAGCAGTTGCTTCGGGATTTCTACGGCTACGCTCAGGCTCCGGACGGCAAACCTTCCGCGCCGCTCGGCAGCCACGTCAGCCCGCATACGGCAGGTGGCATCATCGAAGGCGGCTATCTCGGCTTTGCCGAGTTGCAATACGCCCACATGCCGCTGCCGGGGGAGACGCTGGTGGCCTTTCTCTCCGATGGCGCCGCCGAAGAGCAGCGCGGCAGTGACTGGATCCCGCGCTGGTGGCGCGCCGAGGATTGCGGCGTCGCCCTGCCGGTGATGATTGCCAACGGCCGGCGCATCGAGCAGCGCACCGAACTGGGCACGGTGCGTGGCCTGGACGGCTTCGTCGAGCATCTGACCCGCTGCGGCTTTGATCCGATCCGCTTTGACGGGCGCGATCCCGCCGCTTTCGTCTGCACGCTGTACGAAATGGAACAGCGTCTGACCAGGCGGCTAGAGGAGTACCGCGCTGGCATTCTGAACTATCCACTACCCATTCCTTACGCGATTGCCGAGACTACCAAGGGGTTCGGCTTTTACGGCGCAGGCCAGAACGCTGCACATAACCTGCCCCTGCCGGGTAATCCTCGACACGATGGAACCGCTCGTCAGCTGTTCAATGAACATGCCGGCAAGCTCTGGGTTTCGCCGGACGCCCTCGATCAGGCTCGCGCTTTCCTGGCGACTCACGCTGCGCAGGAGAGACCATTGGAACGCGACCATCCACTAAGTCGCCGGGATCCGGCCGAACCGTTCATTCCGGGCGTGGAATGGTCGAGCGAGACCACCTCGCCGATGCTTGCAGTCGATCGGTTTTTTACCGAGCTGGCCCGCACCAATCCTGACCTGCGAGCCCGCGTCGGCAACCCTGACGAGCTGGCCAGCAACAAGCTGGGCGGCGTGCTCAAGGCGCTCAAGCATCGTGTAGCCGAGCCGGAAAGCGAACTCGAGGCAGTCGATGGAAAGATCATCACCGCACTCAACGAAGAAGCCGTCGTGTCGGCATGCCTGGCCAACAAGGCAGGGCTGAATCTGGTGGCAAGCTATGAAGCGTTCTGCGTCAAGATGCTTGGCGCAGTGCGTCAGGAACTGATTTTCGCACGCCATCAGAAGGAAGTCGGTCGCCCTGCCCGCTGGCTGGGTTTTCCGGTGATCGCCACCTCGCACACCTGGGAAAACGGCAAGAACGAGCAGTCGCACCAGGACACCACCTTCTGCGAAGCACTGCTCGGCGAAGCTCACGATGTGATGCGGGTGCTGTTTCCGGCTGACTACAACAGCACGCTCGCCGTGCTACCGGGTGTCTACGGCCAACGTGCCCGCCTGAGCTGCATGGTCATCGCAAAACGTGACCAGCCTGCGCGCTTTTCCGCTGAACAGGCGCAGCAATTGGCGGTGGACGGCGCGTTGACCCTGGCGACACATGAGGGCACCGGCGATCCGCTGTTATTGATCGCCAACGGGGCCTATCAGCTGAGCGAGATGCTGCGCGCCGGGCAGCGCCTGGCCGACCGCGGACGCAGCTGGCGGCTGATCTACATGCAGGAGCCGGGGCGCTTCGCCGAGCCGCGAGATGCTTACGAAGCCGAATATGCCGCGCCGGCCGAGCTGATCGAACAACTGTTCCCCATCGAGCTGACGCGTCGCGTCGTGCTCACCCACATGCGTCCGGAGGTGTTGCGGGGCCATCTTGCCAATCTGCTGCCCGAGCCGCGACGCAGCCGAGTGCTCGGCTATATCAACCGCGGCGGTACGCTGGACGAAGCAGGCATGTTGTTTGCCAACCGTTGCAGCTGGGCGCACGTGGTGGCCGCCGCTGCAGAGGTTTGCGATATCGATCCGGAATTGTGGCTGGATGAGGCGGAATGGGCCGCTGTCAGCGGCAGAGGCAATCCTCATTTACTGGTTTGATGCAGGGTCGGCACCAGCTGAGCCTGAGGCGACCGTGTCGCCTCAGGCTGTTCCATCGACGGTCGACAGGCTGACCAGTATCGGCTGGATATTTTCCGCCGACAACGGCCGGCTGAACCAGTACCCCTGAATGTAGTGACAGCCCTCGTCGTGCAGGAAGCGCATCTGCTCGAGTGTCTCGATGCCTTCGGCAATCACGTCCATCCGCAATCCGCGCCCCAGGCCAATGATCGCGCGGCTGATCGCCCCCAGACGCTCATCGTCCGGCGCACGGGTGATGAAACTTTTATCTACCTTGATGATGTGCAGCGGATAGCGATGCAGGTAGCCAAGAGACGAGAAACCTGTCCCGAAATCGTCGAGGGCGATGCGAATCCCCAGGTTTTCCAGTTCACGCAAGGTTGCCAGAGTATCCGGAACGTCCTGCATCAACAGGCTTTCGGTAATTTCCAGCACCAGCTTGCTGGCGGGAAAGCCGGTTTCCTCGAGCACTGATGCCACACGTGTTGCAAAGCCACCTTCGTGCAGCTGCCGACTGGACAGGTTGACCGAGCAACGCAAACCGGGCAGACCGTTGTCGTGCCAGTTCCTGACCTGTCGGCACGCCTCGCGCAGCACCCACTCGCCTACCTCGACGATCTGCCCGGATTCCTCCAGCACGGGAATGAACTCGTCCGGCGATATCATGGTGCCGTCCTGCCACCAGCGCAGCAGTGCCTCCACACCGATCACCCGGGACACGCCGCCCTGCACCCTGACGATCGGCTGGTAGTACAGCTCGAACTGCTTGCGCAGCAGGGCTTCGCTCAGGGCGTTTTCCAGCGTCAACCGATGGTGCACTTCTTCCTGCAGGGTTTCGCTGTACAGCGCCAACTGCGACTTGCCGTAGGCCTTGGCTCGGTACAAGGCCAGATCCGCTTCGCGCAGAGCGTCCTGATCCGCCCCATTACCCTTCAGCGGCGCGACGCCGATACTCGCGGTGATGACCAGGCGATGTTCCCCGATCAGCATGGGAAGGTGTAACTCCTGCATGATACGGCGCGCGACGATTTCCGCATCGCCGCCCTGCGCCAGATCATCGAGCAACACAACGAACTCGTCGCCACCGAATCGGCACAGGTGATCCCCGGGACGCAGGCAGCGACCGATACGCTTGGCCGACTCGACCAGTACCTTGTCGCCACACTGGTGACCGAGGCTATCGTTGATCAGCTTGAAACGGTCAAGATCAATGAACAGCACCGACGCATGCCGCGCTCCCGGCTTGGCCTGGCGCTGCAAAGCCTGCAGCAGCAACTGATTCATGCGCTGTCGATTCGGTAACCCGGTCAGCGGGTCATGGAAGGTGGCATGCGCCAGATCCTGCTCGGCGCTTTTGCGCGAATCGATATCGGATAACGAGCCGGCCAAACGACGGACGCCGTAGCTGTCCTGGGAGACTACGCCGCGAATCAAGACCCAGACCAGCCGCCCGGTGACGTCTCGCATTTGGCATTCGATGTTCAGGTAAGGCTTATAGCCGGCAAGATGCGCACGGACTGCGACATTGAAGGCGGTGCGGTGCACGTCGGGCATCAACGCAGCCCACTGTACGAGGGTCGTGGGCGCCTGCTCGCCAGCCAGGCCGAGGATGCTGAGCCAGCGCTCGGATACCTCGAGCGCATCCTCCGCCACGTTCCATTCCCAGATACCGTCGTGCGCGCCCTCCACCGCCCGGGCATAGCGGGCACGGCTTTCTTCCAGGGCCAGTTTGCTCGCAGCCGAGTAGGTGTCCACGGCCAGGGTAAGATCGAAGAAGACTATTTTCAGCAGACAGGCGAACAACCGGTCCGCCAGCGCTGGATCATGCGACCAGTGTCGCCGGATCGCAGCCTGCATATGGTTCAGATAAAAATGGTAGGCGCCCAGATACCACTTCTGTTCGACCCGTTCACGCTCGTGGGTCAGGCCAACCAGCAGGCGCAGGCGGGCATACTGGATGTCGTAGGGGCCTCGCAACAGCTGCTGATAATAACGCTGCTGCTGCTCCTCCAGTCGTTGCAGCATGCCTGGCCGCTGCAACTGCGCGGCCGCGTCGGGAAACTGCAGCAGGTGACGGTGCAGCGCATCCACCACATCGACGTGAAGCGCATCCAGTGCGTCCACGTGCGCGGCCAGTTCTCCGCTCGCCGGATCGTCCAACAGCAACAGACTCCGCCGCTGCTGAATGTCCGTCACGTTCAGACCGAGACTGCTCTGCATGTCTTCCAGACGTTTTTTGAGGTCCTTCACCACCGGCTCCTAGACGCAACACCGCCATGGCTCCCTGCCAGGTTCCGGCCGGGCTGCAGACAATGTGACACAGTACGCAGAAGTGTCTTGACCCGCTATATCAACCGAACCACTGCGTGGCGTCAATGAAATTGAATCGCATCGCGCCGAACACGCTTTTCCATTTCCAGCACCAATAGCACCAGAACACCGGCCAGTGGTGCCAGAACCAGCGGCCACGGACCGAGGGCAGCGGTGCCGAAGAGCGCCTGAAGCGCAGGCGCATAGGTGAGTGCGCATTGCAAAAGCACAATGAGTACCAGCACCAGCCAGACGGCCGGCGTGCCGAGAACGCCGCGCAGCGTCAGCGACGCACTGTTCAGGTAGCGCACCGCGAACAGATAGAACACCTCCATCGCGACCAGCATGTTGACTGCCAGGGTGCGGGCCTGCTCTTCGCTGTAGCCATGACCGAGCGCCCATTGGAAACTGGCGAAGATGCCACCGAGAAACAGCAATGCGACCAGCACGATGCGCCACGCAAGAAAGGCATCCAGCAGAGCTTGCCCAGGCGGGCGCGGCGGCCGGCGCATCACGTCTGGCTCAGCCGGCTCGAACGCCAGCCCCATCGCCAGCACGACCGAACTGACCAGATTGACCCAGAGGATCTGCAGTGCCGTGATCGGCAGCGTCAACCCGAGCAACAGCGCCACGATCAGACTGGCCGCCTCGCCGCCGTTGATCGGCAAAAGGAAGCTGATGGCTTTCTTCAGATTGGTGTAGACCGTACGACCTTCGCTCACCGCTGCAGCGATACTGGCGAAGTTGTCGTCCAGCAGCACGATGTCGGCTGCTTCGCGGGCGGCCGCTGACCCTTTGCGACCCATGGCAATGCCGACATCGGCACGTTTGAGGGCCGGCGCATCATTGACGCCATCGCCGGTCATCGCGACCACGCCGTGGGTCGATTGCAGCGCCTGTACCAGGCGTAGCTTGTGCTCCGGACTGGTGCGAGCGAAGACGTCCACTTCGCTGGCAACCTCGAGCAACTGCACGTCGTCGAGTGCATCCAGATCCTTGCCGGTCGCTACACGATCGCTTGCACTCAGCCCCAGCCGAGCGGCGATCGCCCGGGCTGTCATGGCGTGGTCGCCGGTTATCATCTTCACCCGGATACCGGCGCGCCGGCAGTCGGCAATCGCCTCCATCGCTTCCTGACGCGGCGGGTCGAGCAAACCGACGACGCCAATCAACGCCAGCTGATCAGCCAGCCGGTCTTCGTTGATATCGACCTGCCCCGGTTCGAGCTCGGCCCGCGCGAAGGCCAGCACTCGCAACCCCTGCGCCGCGAGGTCATCGATCTGCGCCTGCCAGGCCGAAGCGTTCAGCGGCTGCGGCGCGCCCTGTTCATCAAGCGCCTGGCGGCACAGGCCGATCACCCGCTCCGGCGCGCCCTTGAGCAACAGCACGGCGTGACCGTGGTGGTCATGATTGAGCGTGGCCATGTAGCGCTTGTCGGCGTCGAAAGGCACCTCGTCGCGCCGCGGCCACTCGGCCAGGTAGCGTTCAGGCTCGAGGCCTGCCTTGTGTCCCAATAGCGTCAGCGCCGCTTCCATCGGGTCACCGATCACTTTCGCTCCACCCTCGCCATGCTCGATACGCGAGTCGTTGCAAAGCACAGCGGCCTGGGCGATATGCGCGAGAAGTGTGTTGGGAGCCTCCCCGCGTCCGTCGCGCCCGATCTCGCCCCCCAGGTCGTACCCCTCGCCGGTCACCGGGAAGGAACGTCCGGCCAGCACCACCGAGGCAACCATCATCTCGTTGCGCGTCAGGGTTCCGGTCTTGTCGGTGCAGATCACCGACACCGAACCGAGCGTCTCGATCACCGGCATGCGCCGAACCACAGCGTGCCGGCTCGCCATGCGACGCACGCCGATGGCGAGCGTGATGGTGAGGATCGCCGGCAGGCCTTCGGGAATCGCCGCGACGGTCAGTGCAACGACCGCCATGAACAGCTCCGACGGCGGCCTGTCACCAAGCAACCAGCCCGAGAGGAAAACCAGCAGGCCAGCCGCGACGATGATCAGCGACAGGTAGCGGGCGAAGCGATTGATCTGGGTCAGCAGTGGTGTCTGCAATACCGTGACGCCATGCAACAGGCCGGAGATGCGCCCGATTTCGGTCGCCTCGCCAGTGGCCACCACGATGCCACGCGCCGTGCCGGCAGTCACCAGCGTGCCCGAATAGCCCATGCAGCGGCGTTCGGCCAGCGTCGCGTCTGCTGGCTGGGGATCGGTGAGCTTCGCCACTGGCAACGACTCCCCTGTCAGCACAGCTTCATCGACACTGAGTCCATGAACCTGATCGAAGCGCACATCGGCGGCAATCCGATCACCCGGTTCAAGCAGCAGCACATCGCCCGGAACCACCTCGCTGGCTTCAATGTTGCGGCGCTGCCCCCCGCGCAGCACCACCGCGCGTGGCGCAAGCATATGGTTGATTGCCGCCAGGGCCTGCTCGGCGCGGCCTTCCTGCACGAAACCGACAATCGTCTGCAACACCACCACCGCTAGAATCACCAGAGTATCCAGCCAGTGGCCAAGCAGCGCGGTGACCAGCGCAGCGGTGAGCAGGACGAAGATCAGCACGTTGCCAAGCTGCGCGGCCAGCCGCTGCCAGACGCTGCGCACCGCTGGCGCGGGCAACCGGTTGGGGCCGTGCCGCTGCAATCGCTCGGCCGCCATCGGGTCGGTGAGCCCCTGCTCCGGTACGGCCAGATCCTCCCGCACCGTTGCGGCGGGTCGTTGGTGCCAGGTTGGCGTTCGCGTCGAGTCGTTCATGGTGGCGCCCCTGCATCGGTCTGATCTGACCATTGAAGCCAAACTCCGGACTCGATGCATTGCCACAGATCAAGCGGACGGTGGGACGGAGGGACGGTCTGGCGAGCTCAGGCGGGCTGCAGATGCTTGACCATCAGCTGCAGGCTCTGCCTGCCGCGGTATTCGTTGATGTCCAGCGTGTAGGCCAGGAGCACTCGTTTGACGGCGGGATTGGGCCACACGGCAGGATCGACGTGGAAGGCGATGCCATCGAGCAGCTGGGCACAGTCGTCCGGCTGCAGCACCATCTTCAGATGCCGTTCGCCGACCAGCCGCTGCTGAATCAGCGTGAACTCACCATGAAAGCCGGGTTCGGGAAAGTGCTGGCCCCAGGGGCCGGCCTCGCGCAGCTGGGCCGCCAGCTGCAGAGTGAACTCATCGGCGCACAGTTCGCCGTCCGACAGCAGGCGGCCAGTCAGGTCATCGGCGCATAGCTGGCGCCGCACCTCGGTGTCGAATGCTTGCGCAAACCGCTCGAAATGCGCCGCAGGCAGCGACAGCCCGGCCGCCATCGCGTGTCCGCCGAACTTGGTGATCAGTCCGGGATTGCGCGCGGCCACGGCATCCAGCGCGTCGCGGATGTGCAGGCCGGTCACCGAGCGTGCCGAGCCTTTCAGCTCACCCTCACCTGCCTCGGCGAAGGCGATCACCGGACGGTGATAGCGTTCCTTGAGGCGCGACGCAAGGATCCCGATCACACCCTGGTGCCAATCGGGCTGAAACAGGCACAGACCGAACGGCAATGCCGCCTCGTCTACGGCGCTACGCTCCAGCCAGGCCAGCGCCTGCTGCTGCATGTCCCGTTCGATGGCCTTGCGGTCGCGGTTCAGCGCATCCAGCTCGCCGGCCATGTCGCGCGCGAGGCTTTCATCATCGGTCAGCAGGCATTCGATGCCCAGGCTCATATCGTCCAGCCGGCCAGCTGCGTTGAGCCGAGGCCCGACGATGAATCCCAGATCCGTCGATACCAGACGCTCGGCGGGGCGTGCCGCCACCTCCAGCAGCGCACGGATGCCCGGGCGACAGCGGCCGCTGCGAATGCGGCACAGCCCCTGGTGCACCAGGATGCGGTTGTTGGCATCCAGCGGCACCACGTCAGCGACAGTGCCCAACGCCACCAGATCGAGCAGTTCGGCCAGATTCGGCTCGGGGCGCGAGGCGCCGAACCAGCCGGCCTCGCGCAGTGAGGCGCGCAGCGCGAGCATCACATAAAAGATCACGCCGACGCCGGCTATCGCCTTGCTCGGGAAATTGCAACCCGGCTGGCTCGGATTGACGATCGCATCGGCCTCGGGCAGTTGTGCTCCGGGAAGATGATGATCGGTCACGACCACCTTCAATCCGGCTGCGCGCGCCGCAGCGACACCGTCAACGCTGGAGATGCCATTGTCGACCGTGACCAATACCTGTGGCTGGCGAGTCAGGGCAACCGCAACGATCTCAGGGGTCAGGCCATAGCCATACTCGAACCGGTTCGGGACCAGATAGTCCACGCGACCGGCGCCCAGCGCGCGCAGCGCCAGGACCGCCACGCTGCTGGCGGTGGCTCCATCGGCATCGAAATCGCCGACGATCAGAGTCGACCGCCCGTTAACCACCGCTTCGTGCAGTACGGCT
>CAYZFU010000125.1:3782-10043 GCA_964477725.1 uncultured Halopseudomonas sp. | reverse complement strand
AACGCCATCGCGGTACCGGCCCAGGTACGGTAATCCTTTGCGGTGAAGTCGGCACCGGTGAGCCGGTGCAGGTAGTTGTTCACATCGGACGAGCTCACGGTGTGGCGCTCGCCGTCTTCGTCCAGATATTGAAAAAGGCTTTGCCCGGGTAATTCCTGGCAACGTTTGACCACCCTGGCCAGGCGCCGGTCCTTCACGCTTACCTCATGCTCGACACCGCTTTTGCCGCGAAAGTGGAACTTGATCTCACCACCCTTTATATCGACGTGGCGGGTACGCAGGGTGGTCAGTCCGTAGGACTTGTTGTCCCGGGCGTACTGCGTGTTTCCGACGCGAATCAACGTGGCATCCAGCAGCATCAACACGGTGGCCAGGACTTTTTCGCGGGTAAACCCTGGCTCGGCTATCTGTGCTTCCAGCTGCTTGCGCAATTTTGGCAGCGCCTTGCCGAATTCCTGCAGGCGAGAGTACTTGTCCATATCACGCACTTCGCGCCAGCGCGGATGGTAGCGGTACTGTTTGCGCCCGCGGGCATCGCGGCCGGTGGCTTGCAGATGGCCGTGTGGATCGGCGCAGATCCACACGTCGGTGTAGGCAGGCGGCACCGCTAGCGCGTTGATACGCTCGATCTCGTCGGCGTCGGTGATGCGCTTACCGTTTGCATCAAAGTAATGAAACTTGCCCCGCACCTTTTTGCGGCCGATGCCGGGCTGGGTGTCATCGACGTAGTGCAGGTCTCGAGGCAGGTCTGCATGCGACGCGGGATCGGGCATAGGCGACTGTTTCCTGCAGCAATCAGGCGGATGTACCTGATTGACCGCTGCGTTTGGCGGTCGTGCCGACAAGCGCGTATTTTTTGAGACTGGTCGTGCTACGCCGGGCCTGGTGAGCTCAACGGGTTATCGGACAACTCACGTTCCGGCCATCCAGCGATCAGGGCTGCAATAGTGATCAGTATGGCGCCAGCCCACTCAACACCACTGATCGCGCGATCGCCCAGCCACGCCGAGGACAGCACCGCCGCCACCAGCTCGCAGATTATCAACACCGCAGCGCGTCCGGCCTCGATATGGGTAAGTCCATATTGAACGGTACCCAGCGCGAGAAGCCAGCCGAGCGCCAGCAAGGCGATTTGCCAGCTTATCTGCACGTCGAGTGGAGGGATGGGCTGGGCGAAAAGCACGCAGACAGACCCCGCCAGTACCGCGCTGCCGATATAGCTGGCAAGCGTCTTGCTCGCCAGCGGAATCTGATCGCCGGCGCGGGTTGCCAGATTGTTCAGCGCGAAAGCCAGCCCAGCGCTGAGTCCTAGCCAGTCGGCGACTTCAAGCGTAGAAAAGGTATCCCGGTCGACGTCAAGCGTAAGGGCAATCCCCAGCATCGCGAGCAGCAACGCGATCAGACGCAACAGGTTGAGCCGTTCGCCCAGCATCAACCAGGCGCCGAGCATTCCCCAGACCGGCGCGAGGTAAAACAGCAACATGACGCGCACCACGTCGCCTATCGCCAGTGCCGTCACAAGCGCGGCCGCAGCCCATCCCCCGCATAGCGTGATGACCAGCAGGCTGCCTCGCTGTGATCGCCATGAGCTGCGCTGCCACCAAAGCACTGGCACCGCCACGATTGCCAGCAACCCGTAGGTTACCAGCACAAGCGGCATGCCCACCCAGCCCTGATCCGCAAAATAGTGCAGCGGTATCCAGCCCAATCCCCATAGCGAGGCGCCGAAAACCAGCAGCAGCTGCGGCACGATGGCGCTCATAGGACGGTGCCCCGGCTGGATGCAATCGAACGTAGTGCGTATGCGGACATCTGTGTTCCTCCAATCAATGGTCGTGGCGGCAGGCGTTGCACGCGGTGAAGCATTTCTCCCGGGCTTTTGTCCCGCCGTGTAACCTCAGCTGGAGGTCGCCAACTCTCGGACCAGCCACCCGCCATCCTGGCGAGCCGGAACCCTAGTCAGCTATTTTTCAGCAATGCGCTGCGTCCAGGAACGCGGCGTTCTGCGCGCAGGTTCTTGCAATAACGGTGCCACGCGTTTCCCGGCGTTCAGCACGCTATACCGCGACAAACACATATCCTGAGCTACCGGCCGGCATGAAAATGCCCATATTTGGTGCACGCTCCCGCACCGACTCGGTGCGAAAACCTTCGCTGACTGGACGAGCCGGCAGCGTAGCCGCAACCGATAAAGCGAGCGCAATCCCCGCGACCAAGCGTTTCACCGCCTCGACAGCTTTCAGCCGGGACTTCTGGTATGGCTATTGCTTTGTACTTCCTGCGCAACGCCAGCGCGTTGTTTCCGGGACGACCCGGAGGACCAGAGTCGATGCCCGACCGAGCGTCAGCCGTACGTAGCATCTGGACGACCAGATGACATCCTGATCAATCAATCCGGAGGTTATTTATGGCGTCGAGACAACCCGGCACGTCACCGCACACTGCATTTACCAACCTACCGGTCGTCGACGTCTCCGGTCTGTTTGCCCCTGATCGCGAAACGCGCGAAGCGACCGCCAGACAACTGGGCAAGGCAGCCGAGGAAGCAGGCTTTCTCTATATAACCGGCCATGGCATTTCCCCTGCGCTGGTCGAAGGGCTGCTGAGCCGGACGCGCGAATATTTCGCGCAGCCTTTCGATGAAAAGATGCGCCATTACATCGGCCGTTCGACAAATCACAGTGGATATGTGCCGGAAGGTGAGGAGCAATTCGATTCCGGCGTCATCGACCACAAGGAGGCCTATGACATCGGCTTCGACTTTCCTTCAGAGCAAGGCCGGCGGCCGATGCTTGGGCCGAATCAGTGGGCGGATCTGCCGGGCTTCAGGGAGGATGTCAAAGCCTATTACGATGCGGTGCTTGCCCTGAGCCAGCACCTGTTTCGCGGATTCGCGCTGGCGCTGGGTCTGCCTGAAGATGCGTTCACCCAGTACGTGACCACGCCGCCCAGCCAGCTGCGCCTTATCCACTACCCGTTCAACCCTGACGCCGCGGACCGGCCCGGTATCGGTGCGCATACCGACTACGAGTGCTTCACTATCCTTCTGCCTACCGCGCCGGGCCTGGAAGTACTCAACGGAGCCGGCGAGTGGATCGATGTGCCGCTGATGAAAGACGCATTTGTCATCAACATCGGTGACATGCTCGAAGTGCTCAGCAACGGTATGTTCGTCGCGACTTCGCACCGGGTGCGCAAGGTGGCGGAAGAACGCTACTCCTTTCCGCTGTTCTGCGCCTGTGACTATGACACCGTCATCGCACCGGTCCAGGGTTTGCTGAGCGAGTCCAGCCCGGCCCGCTACGAACCTATCGTATGTGGCGAGCATCTGTATGCCCAGACCGTTCAGACTTTCGGATACCTCAAACGCAGGCTGGAAGCAGGCGAGCTGGCCCTGCCCAACGGCGCGAAGGCACTGTCCTCATTCGGACACCAGGCTGCGAGCAAGGCGGTGACCGCATGACTCTGCAGGACTTGCTTGCCCACGCGCAGCGCGCCGAGACGGGCGTGCCGGACTGGATGCTCGGCTTCTTCAAGCGCAGGTCGATCAGCTTCGCCAACGGCCAAACCGACAGCACCACGCACGTGTGCTGGTTTCAGAGCCGCAACTTCACAATCGATTTGCGCCTGCCCGTCGCACAGAGCCAACTGCCGGTCCGCGACTGGACCGCTTATTCAGCGGACGAGTTGGAGATATTGGCGAACCATGAAGGCTGGGAGGCATTGTCGGAGTGGGACGGCGAGAAGCTACGCTGGCACAGCGACACCTCGCTGCAACTGCATAACCGCTGGCCTGAACCTGCGCTGCTTCAGCGCATCGGCAATTGCATGATCGAGTTCGCACCCAGCGGGGCGTACGTGGAAGATTGGCGGCTCCAGCCCTCCCGCCCGGGTCCGCTCATTGGATTGCGCCTGATCGACGAGCGCGACATAGACACCGGCAAGCTTCGCCATTCCGGCGGCGGACTGATCGTCTGCGGCGACTACGCGGCACTGGTGCTGGGCCGAGCAGAAGCGCTGGCCGGCACCTCGCTACGCGAAGAAGTGGCGAAGGCCACTGGAGACGCCCGACAGCTCGCCAAACTGTTCAATTTCGAAACCTCGGTCGCCTCCGGCTCGATAGAGCACGGGTATCGGGTTTCGCTTTCCACTAATACCGGACGAATCGGACAGGCTCTGCTGCCGCTCGATGGCTTCGCCTATTCGCCGGCCCAGCGACAGGTGGTCCAGCGGCTTGTGGTTGACGGCATTCGCTGCGAGCGGCGTTTCGCCATCGATACGATCGAGCCCCAACTGAGCTACGAACAGGCCACAGGTTTCACGCCACAAGCCGAAGCCTGGTACGCGTCCGAGTCTCCAACGCTGACCCGCTACACCGAGCCACACTTCTGAACCGAAACAGAACCGTCTATTGACCATTGAGGTAACTGAGCATGTTCAAGCAATCGATCAAGAAAGCCCTTTGCATCGTCGCAACCGGCCTGTTTATTGCGACGGGCGCGTCCGCGCAGGAAAAACAGGATTTCAAGGTAGCCTGGTCGATCTACGCCGGCTGGATGCCCTGGGCTTATGCTGCGGATCACGGAATTGTCGACAAATGGGCAGACAAGTACGGCATTAACATCGAGGTCGTACAATTCAACGATTACATCGAGTCGATCAACCAGTTCACCATGGGTGAGTTCGATGCCGGCGCCATGACCAACATGGACGCGCTGACCATTCCAGCTGCAGGCGGTGTCGATACGACGGCCCTGATACTAGGCGATTATTCCAACGGCAACGACGGGATACTGCTCAAAGACGCAACCAGCATGGAAGATATCCGTGGGCGGGACGTCAATCTGGTGGAGCTGTCCGTGTCGCATTACTTCCTCGCGCGAGCGCTGGAAGAGCACGGCATGTCCGAACGCGATATCAAGGTGATAAACACTTCCGATGCGGACGCAGTCGCTTCGTTCATGACCCCCGGGGTGACTGCAGCCGCCGTCTGGAACCCGCAACTGAGCCTGATCAAGCAACAGTCACCGGATGCCGTGCAGGTCTTCGATTCAAGCCAGATCCCTGGCGAGATCATCGACATGCTCGCGGTGCATACCGATGTATTGAACGCCAATCCCGACTTTGGCAAGGCGCTGGTCGGTGCCTGGTTCGAAACCCTGGATATCATGTCTGGCGACGGTGAAGAGGCCAGAAAAGCTCGCACATACATGGCCGAGCGCGCTGGTACCGATCTGGCCGGCTTTGATGCGCAGCTCGCCGCAACCATGCTGTTCTACACGCCCGCGGACGCCCATGCGTTTGCGACGGATGAAGCCTTGCGCACTACCATGGATCGGGTGCGCCTGTTTTCCTTCGACAAGGGTCTACTGGGTAATGGCGCGCCGAGCGCCGATGTGATCGGCATGCAGTTCGCAGACGGCTCTACCCTCGGCAGCGCCAATAACATCAAGCTGCGCTTCGACCCCAGCTTCGTGCGCATGGCGATGGAAGACAAACTCTAAGTACGCTCGGGTGTGGCGTTCGCCCGCTGCACTCGAATCTGTCCCGCAGGCCATTCGGCCTGCGGGAAGCAACACGCTCGGCGACTATTCCACCTGCTGATGCATCCCACGCATGTGTTTCCCCTGCACATCTTGTCCGTCCGCCGGCAGCGCTATCTGTTGTCGGAATATTCAAAATCCGCCTGCCTTGAATCGGCTGGCCAGTTTCAGCAGCATCGCGACGTCCCGGGCGCGTTCGTATAGCAGAGCCGGCGCCTGGCTGCAGGCCTCTGCAAGCGTCATGGGCGCTGGCGTCAGAGCAAATGCCGCTCTGATCCCGTGCGCGTACAGCTCCGCATAGCCGTCTCCCAACGCCCCCGCCAGGACGATCACTGGTATGTCGCTTTCGCCAGCCAGCCGGGCGATACCGAGCGGCGTCTTGCCTCGCATGGTTTGAGCATCGAAACGGCCTTCCCCAGTGATGACCAGATCCGCGCCTTTCAGATGCGATGCCAGCTGCGTCATCTCCGCTACCACTTCGACGCCAGGCCGAAACCTGGCTTTTAGGAATGCGCGGGCAGCGAAGCCGAGGCCACCAGCCGCGCCACTGCCCGGATAGTCCCGATGGCGTTCGCCCAGTATTGCCTCGCAACAGTCGGCAAACCGATCCAGCGCCTGGTCCAACGCTATCACTTGCTCAGTCGTGGCGCCCTTCTGTTGGCCGAAGGTGAAGGACGCGCCCTGAGGGCCGCACAGAGGGTTGTCAACGTCGGCAGCC
>CAYZFU010000125.1:0-3772 GCA_964477725.1 uncultured Halopseudomonas sp. | reverse complement strand
CGTTAAGATCGATTGAGTTCAACTTCGCCAGGGCCATCCCTCCGGGAGGCAGTGGGCGCTGGTCAGGGCCAAGAAAACGCACGCCTAACGCTTCCAACATTCCCGCCCCGCCATCGTTCGTGGCGCTACCGCCTACGGTCAGAACAATGGACCGGGCCCCTGCATCGAGGGCTTCACGAATCAATTCGCCGGCGCCCTTTGTCGTACTGGCGCACGCATCGCGCTGATCGACTGGCACCAACTGCAGCCCGCTGGCCTCAGCCATTTCGATGACTGCGGTCCCGGATTCAGGTAACCATCCCCAGCGCGCGTCAATCGCCCCACCCAACGGGCCGGTGACTCGTGATATACGCAGCTCACCGGGCACAGCGGAGAGAATCGCATCCACCGTGCCTTCCCCACCGTCGGCCATTGGGCATTTGATCAGCTCCGCGTTGGGGAAGACCTCCCTCACGCCCTGTTCGATGGCATCGGCGGCTTCGGACGCGCTCAGGCTGTCTTTGAATGAATCAGGAGCAATGATGATTTTCATGGCGGCATACCTTGATGGCGACCTCTCGCTATCTGATTTGGCCAGCCTGACGAAACTAAATTGCCGCTGGCGCCCTCCAAAACTTAGTTGGCCGTTCCGGTTGCTTTGTTTCGACAATTTCTCCAAGGCCACTCTGATTTAGTTAGGAGGAGCCATGCTGACTACCTTTGCTGCCATCGCGATGTTACTCACCGCTGCCTATCTTTGGCGTTCTGCCGGTCATCTCCAGCACCATTCCGTACGGCCGCATGGCGAGCATGACGTAACTTCAACCGGGGCGGTGTTTCTCATGCGACTGACCTGCATCGCCGTGTTGGCGCTCACCGTACTGTTCCTTGCCACCTCTCGGCGACCTGTGTCCGAAACAAACCCGCCAGCGGCACCTGTAGAGCTTGACAGTCACAGCGCTGCTTCAGAGTCGTCGCTAATAGCCGAGTAAAGCTGCGGTGGATGCGAACAATGCGAGGCTGGATGTCAGCGGACGTTCCGAGCTCTCAAGGCGGCTTGATAAGGCGCCAGGTTGAACCTGAACCGCCCCGCACAAGGCGGGGCGGCAGGCGAAGCGCCGTATTACTCAGTCCTGCACGAAATCATTGAAGATCAATGAAATGCGATGTTCAGACGAGGCCCAGTTGGGTACGTTGAGCTGTTGTTTGCGCTCGGCGTCACCGCGAGGAGTGCTGACGATGCTGATGTAACCGTCCGGGTCTGGATGCCCAGGCATGAACACATCCGCACCGGTCTGGAATATCTGAGCGTGGAAATAGGACAACAGCTCACCGGTGCTTTGCCGCGGCGTCGCCTCGTCGTCATGCACATGGATGGCGATGTTGCCCGGACCCATCTCCGGGTTGATCACATTAAACGCCGGTTGGTCGCCCTGCAGCGAGCTTACCGTGGAGATTTCCAGCACGTCTGTCTGCTCACCATTATCCACGTACCATTCAAGATCCCGCGAGATGACCAATGCGGCATGTTCCGGGCTCGAATTGGTATTGGTCTCGATGGCTGACCCTGCGGGAGACGTGTTGAACCGCACCAGATCCGACCCGCGCAAGAAGGGCTGCCGATAGAAGTGATGCGTGGCCCGACCTGGCCGCTGCAATTCGAATTCGTAATGCGCTCCGGTCTCGAGATTGACCGGACCCCAGGCACCGGATCCGTCGATGGCGAAGCTGTCTAGCGGTTCGTTTGTCTGCCTGTCCCCGGTGTCGGATTCGATTGCCCAGACGCGAAGCGTGGCGCCGTCGGCTCCCTCATTTGCCGGGAAGTACACCGCTCTGCCGGAAATGGCGACTTCGCCCTGCTCTACCACAATGTCGGTAGTGGTCGGCTCCCGATCCGTGAAGAATTCGAACTGTGCGGCAAAGGATGCGGCGGAGGTGGCCGCCTGAACGTGAGTCTCCTCCGGGAGGTATACGTTGTTGGGACCGATCGTGCGTTCCGGATTGACGAAGATGCCCAGGCACGGTGCGCGCCAGGCTTCTTCGCCCGGGCAAGCGGTGTCGGGCCCAGTACCGCCTCCGCCATCCAGGGCGACGTAAGCGTTGACCTTGGCAGCGCGAGTCTGGTCGCTGAGGTACTGTGCACAGACGGCGGCGCCGAGGGAGTGGCAAGCGATGTTGACCTTGTCGGCATTGTGCTCGGCCAGCACACGCTCAATGTGCGCATCAAGCGCTTCATTCAAGGCACCGTCTCGCGCAGCGAGAATGGCCGGCAAACCGTTGGTGCTGTATTCGAAGGCCGATACGTAGTCCGCCGAGTAGCCATTGCTATCAAAGCGCATCGCCTGAGTCTGGTACTGCGAGGCCGAACCAGCGGTTCCGTGCACAAAAACGAGTGGCCGCAAAACGTCAGCGGGCAGCTCAGGGGTCGTTGGCGGTATAGATCCGTCAGTTCGGCTTGAATTGCTCGAACCGTCGAGACAGCCGGAAAGCCCGACTGCACCAGCGAGACAAAGGGGAAAGATGGCCAGCTGCCGCACCGACAGCCTCACAGCGGAGGGTAGTTTCATGACAATAGTCTCATTTTATTCTTGTTGAGTTAGCGTGTCCTTTTGGATCACATCAAGACTATAGCAAGAGAATTTCGCCAGAGAGGTCCATGTCGTCGTTTGACCCTCGTCTGCTAGATGACCATGCGATAAAAGGGCATAGGCTGCGTCGCCTCTTTGATTCATTCGCTGCGGGGCAACTCCGTGCGACTCATGTCGTTTCAGCCCGTGAGTTGCTAGACCGCAGCTGAAGTGGACGTTCAAATCGTTGGCGTACGGACCTTGACCGAGCTTCAGCTAGGTGCCGCTCTCGTTATGCCTTTTGCTTATGGATTGGCATCAGGTATTCAAAACGGCTGTTTGGCTCGACCACGCCAGGCCGTTCCGCTGCTAAGCTGCTATGCCATGCATCGCGGTGATTCTCATACGCTTTCGAGTTCTGGTATTCGCCCGCGCCTGAATATAATCTGCGAGACAGATTCAGCGGTTCTGCGCGGTACCGTACTCGCCTGTCGATGTAGTGGCAGGGTTCGTCTTGCCGGCGAGGACTCTCAACCGTCCTCAAGGCCAGCCAGGCATCGCCAGGAGCGGGAGAATCAGCGTGCGATTACAACCCGTATCTACTTATAAAAATGTACCTAGAAGGATTGTCCATGCGAGCCACCACTGCCAGAGAAGGAGGAGCCCAAGGCCACTTGGTCGGCTACGGCTCCAAGGCGTACCGCAACTATGTTCTCTTCGCGCTGACCCTTATTTACATCTTGAATTTCGTCGACCGCGCCCTGCTAGCGGTCGTCGGTCCCGATCTGGTGCCGGACCTTGGGATTACAGACACCCAGTTTGGGCTTCTAACCGGCTTCGGTTTCGCCTTGCTCTATACAGCCGTGGGCATCCCGCTAGCGCGCTTTGCTGATGTCGCCAACCGCGTGTGGATCATGACCGTCTGCGTGGCCTTGTGGTCGTTGATGACCGCCCTCTGCGGCCTGGCGACAGAAGTCACCATCGGCTCGATCACCATCGGCGCGTTCTGGATTCTGCTGATGTGTCGCGTCGGTGTGGGTATCGGCGAGGCGGGCTGTACGCCGCCGGCCAATTCCCTGATCGCGGACTATTTCATCCCGCGTGAACGATCCCAGGCACTGGGCTTCTACGCCATGGGCGTAACGCTCGGTACCATGTTCGCCAACCTGGTCGGCGGCTGGGTTACCGACGTATTCGACTGGCGTACCGCCTTTTTCGTCGTCGGT
>CAYZFU010000124.1:894-10062 GCA_964477725.1 uncultured Halopseudomonas sp. | reverse complement strand
TAATATGCCGCCCTGTTGCGCTTGCCGCTGCCTCGATGTCAAGCGGACGCACTGCCTAAACCCGTTGCCGAGAACAATATGCAATCGATCAACCTGCATCTGAAGATTCTGATCGCCCTGATGGTAAGCTTGGGCCTGCTCATAACTGGCTACCAGATTTACGTATTGGAAATTCCCCTGACCGAGGACGAGACCGACGATATCTGGAGTCTCGATGCCCGGCTGGAATTTCAGGCAACGCCCGGGGTGCCGGTAAAGGCACAACTGTTCATCCCTCCGCTGAATCAGGATTACACCGCGCTCAACGAAAGCTTCATCTCGAATAACTATGGCGTCAGCATCAACCAGGTCGATGGCAACCGCCGCGTGACGTGGTCGGCGCGGCGCTCCAACGGCACCCAGGCACTCTATTACCGCCTGGTGCTGACCAAGCGCTACAGCACAGAAAAGCCGGAAGTACCGCCGCCATCGCCGCGGGTTCCGACCGAACTGGAAGGCCCCGAGCAAATCGCAGCTGACGCTCTCATTAGCCCGATCCGTCAGCACTCGGCCGATATCGAGACCTTCATCACCGAAGCCATCCGTCGGGTCAACGACACCACTGACGATAACGTCCGTCTCTTGCTCGGCGGTGATACTTCCCCGATGAGCAAGGCCCGTGTGATCGACATCCTGCTGTCGAACGCACGCATCCCGCTGGAACTGGTTCACACCATTCGCCTTGAGCCCTTGGCAAACCAGGAGCCCGAGCTGTGGTTGCGCAGCCACAATGGCGAGCGCTGGCTGTATTTTCACCCGGAAACCGGGCAACAGGGCATTCCGGAAAACCGCATGGTCTGGTGGGTAGGCCAGCAGCCGATGTTCAGCATCGAGGGTGGCCGCCGCGGCCAATTGAACATCACCATCAACAACAGCGAAATGAATGCCTTGCGCCTGGCGCAGATGACTACGGAAAACAGCTCCAACGCGCTGCTCGAATATTCCCTGTATGGCCTGCCTTTGCATGCTCAGCAGGTGTATCGCGTCATGATCATGATCCCGATTGGCGTACTGGTAATCCTGGTGCTGCGCAATCTGATCGGCATACAAACGCTCGGCACCTTTACCCCGGTATTGATTTCGCTGGCCTTCCGCGAGACCCAGGTTGGTTGGGGTATCGCCCTGTTCACCTTGATTACTGCCCTGGGCCTGTCGCTACGCTCGTATCTGGAACACCTCAAGCTGCAAATGCTGCCGCGCCTGTCGATCGTGCTGACCTTCGTGGTCATTATCATTGCGGTGATCAGCCTGTTCAGTCACAAGCTGGGCATTGAGCGAGCTCTGTCCGTGTCGCTGTTCCCGATGGTGATCCTGACCATGACCATCGAGCGCTTGTCGATCAACTGGGAAGAGCGCGGAGGCGCGGCATCGTTCAAGGTGGCAGTGGGTACCATCGTCGCCGCGACACTGGCGCATCTGCTGATGACCATTCCGGAACTGGCGTACTTCGTGTTCACCTTCCCGGCGATTCTGCTGGTGCTGATTGGCTTCATGCTCGCCATGGGTCGCTATCGCGGGTATCGCCTGACCGAATTGATGCGCTTCAAAGCGCTGACCAAACAGGGCTGAGGAGACACCATGTTTCTGTGGAAGACCTGGAAGGCGCTCAGCGAAGCGGGCGTGATGGGTATCAATCGGCGTAACGCCGATTACGTACTCAAGTACAACAAGCGGCATCTCTACCCGGTCGTGGATGACAAGATCCTGACCAAGGAGCGAGCCATCGCGGCCGGCATTCATGTGCCAGACCTGTACGGGATCATCGAGACAGAGAAAGAGATCGACCAGCTCGACAAGATCGTCGCGCCCTACCGCGACTTCGTCATCAAGCCGGCGCAGGGCGCTGGTGGTGACGGGATTCTGGTGATTGGCGACCGCTTCGAAGGCCGTTACAAGACGGTCTCGGGCAAGATCGTCAGCCACGAGGAAATAGAGCATCACCTTTCGAGCATCCTTTCCGGGCTATTCTCGCTTGGCGGACATCGTGACCGTGCACTGATCGAATATCGCGTCACACCAGACCCGATTTTCAAAAGCATCAGTTACGAAGGCGTGCCGGATATCCGCATCATCGTATTGATGGGTTATCCGGTCATGGCCATGCTGCGCCTGCCGACACGGCAGTCCGGTGGCAAGGCCAACCTGCACCAGGGAGCCATCGGTGTCGGGGTCGACCTGGCTACTGGTCTGACATTGAAAGGGACCTGGCTGAACAACAAGATTACCAAGCATCCGGACACCACCAACGCGGTAGACGGTGTGCAATTGCCCGACTGGGACGGATTCATGCAGCTGGCAACGCGCTGCTTCGAACTTTCCGGGCTCGGCTATATCGGCGTCGACCTGGTACTTGATCAAGACAAGGGACCGCTGATTCTCGAGCTGAACGCGCGTCCCGGCCTGAACATTCAGATTGCCAATGACGCCGGGCTGACCAAGCGATGCCATATCGTCGAACATCATATTGCCGAGCTGAAAAAAGCCGGCCGTATCGAGACGCCTGAAGAGCGTATGGCCTTTTCCCAGAAGCACTTCGCGGCTGTTCGCGAGCCAATAGCCGAAGGCGATTCCGCCGACCAGCAAGCTGCGGAGTAAGCGGCTCAGCCGGACCAATGCAGTACACACTCACCGAACTGCCCTACGCTGTCGACCCGCTACCGCGGCTCGACAGCGTGCGGGCTCTTGGCCGACCGATCCTTCTTGACTCGGCCTCGCCCACTGGAGCGCTCGCTCGGTACAGCATCCTTTGCGCCGGACCCGTCGAGCATATCGAGCCGCTGCCCGAGGAGCCTGCTTCCAGCACATTCGCACGGGTTCGCCGCGCTATCGCTACGCTTGGGCCCGCGGCTTGGCCGATGGGTCAGGTGCTACCGTTTGGTGCCGGCGCGGTCGGCTATCTCACTTACGATTTCGCTCGCAACCTGGAAAACTTGCCGGAACAGGCCCAAGCCGATATCACCCTTCCCTTCCTTGGGCTGGGGATCTATCTATGGAGCCTGGTCAGCGATCACCTACGGCAGCAATGCTGGCTGGTCGCGCACCCGGCGCTACCCGACGAGGCGCGAGCGGAAATCCTCGAACGCCTGCGGCAACCCCGTCGCCGCCCGGCCCCATTCGCGCTGCTTTCACCGTTCGCTCCCGACCAGGGGCGAAGCGATTACGATGCGGCTTTCGCGCGCATCCAGCATTACATCCATGCTGGTGATTGTTATCAGATCAATCTGGCGCAGCGCTTCCGGGCGCGTTGTCAGGGCGATTCTCTGGCGGCGTACGCTCGACTGCGAACGGCCTGCCCCACTCCTTTCGCTGCATATATGGAACATGACCAGGCGAGCGTGCTGTGTCTATCCCCGGAGCGCTTCCTGCAGGTGCGCGACGGCCATGTCGAGACCAGGCCGATCAAGGGCACCCGGCCGCGAGGCGTCTCGTCTGAAGAAGACCAGCGTCTGGCCGAACAGCTGCAAACCAGCGCCAAGGATCTCGCGGAAAACGTCATGATCGTCGACCTGCTGCGCAACGACCTGAGCCGAACCTGCCGCCCAGGCAGCGTGAACGTGCCCGAGCTGTTCGCCATCGAAAGCTACCCGAATGTGCATCACCTGGTAAGTAGCGTCACCGGCCAGCTCGCCGCTGAAGAAGATGCGTTGAGTCTGCTCGCCGGGGCCTTCCCCGGCGGGTCTATCACTGGCGCGCCGAAGATTCGCGCCATGCAGATCATCGAGGAACTCGAGCCGGTACGCCGCAGCCTCTACTGCGGCAGCATCGGTTATATCGGCTGCGAGGGTCAAATGGACATGAACATTGCCATTCGCACCATCATTCGTCAGGACGACGATTTGTTTCTGTGGGGCGGCGGCGGCGTGGTCGCCGATTCAGAAGTGGATGCCGAGTATCAGGAAACCCTGACCAAGGTGCGTATGCTGATGGACGCGCTGACCGCCCCGGATCGCTAGCCTGCACGCTGCAAGCGATATCGCAAGGGACACCGACACGAAAAAGCAGCCATCAGGCTGCTTTTTCACTACTGCGCAAATCTAGCTGCTTACAGACTCAGCTGCCGATTGGAAGCCTTGAGAAACTCTTTCTTGAGATCTTCGAACGTGTGTACTGCCGGAAACTGCGGGAATTCGGCGATAACGTTATCAGGCGCATGGAAAAGAATGCCGGCATGCGCTTCGGATAACATGGTCGTGTCATTGTACGAGTCACCGGCGGCGATGATCCGATAGTAGAGGCTCTTCAGTGCGATGACCGACTGGCGCTTGGGATCCTTCTGACGCAGCTGATAATCCACCACACGATCGGTCTCATCGATGATCAAGCGATGGCAAAGTAACGTCGGGAACCCCAGCTGGCGCATCAAGGGTTGAGAGAACTCGTAGAACGTGTCCGAAAGAATTACCACCTGGAAGCGTTCACGCAGCCAGTTGACGAACTCCACGGCACCATCGAGCGGCTTCAGCGTGCCAATCACTTCCTGGATATCTGACAACTTCAGACCGTGCTCGTCGAGGATGCGCAGGCGTTGCTTCATCAATACGTCATAGTCGGGGATGTCGCGCGTGGTTGCCCGCAATTCAGCGATACCGGTTTCTTCGGCGAAGGCGATCCAGATTTCCGGGACCAGTACGCCCTCGAGATCAAGGCAAGCGATTTCCACAACGACACTCCTGAAACGTCGGTTCGAATTCCGCGACAATCTACCGGCATCCCTTCCGCTGCGCAATGCTCGGCTGCCGTCCGGCAGCGCCAAGGTCGGCCGAGAATGCATAACAATATGAATAAATAAAAGAAGATGTGCTAAGGCAGCTTTGTTAGACTTCCGCGCAAACGGCAGCCCATGCAGCTCGCCACAGAACGGAGATAGCCTGATGCCCATCGATACGCTCGATATCCCTCGCCTGGCAGAAGAATACGCCAGCAAATCCCCGCAACAGATTCTGCAACTGGCGATGGAGCACTACGATGACCTGTGGGTCTCGTTCAGCGGTGCAGACGATGTCGTGGTGCTGGACATGGCCTGGAAGATCAATCCAGACGTCAAGGTGTTCACACTCGACACCGGACGGCTGCACGCCGAGACCTACCGGTTCCTGGAGACCGTCCGCAAGCACTACAAGATAGAGCTGCAGGTGCTGTCACCCGATCGTGACGTGCTGGACGAATACGTTCGCAAGAAAGGCCTGTTCGACTTTTACGAAAGCGGGCATGGCGAATGCTGTGGCATCCGCAAGATCGAGCCGCTGCGTCGCAAACTGGCGACCGTAGACGCCTGGATCACCGGGCAGCGCCGTGACCAGAGCCCGGGCACCCGCAGCCATGTGCCGGTCATCGAAATGGATACCGGGTTCAGCGGGCCGGGAAAGAATCTGGTGAAATTCAACCCGTTGGCGAACTACACCAGCGAAGACGTGTGGAACTACATCCGCATGCTCGAGGTTCCGTATAACCCGCTACACGAACGCGGCTTCGTCAGCATCGGCTGCGAACCCTGCACGCGGCCTGTTCTACCCAACCAGCACGAACGTGAAGGTCGCTGGTGGTGGGAAAAGGCAACGCAGAAGGAATGCGGATTGCACGCTGGAAACCTGATCGCCAAGGGCTAACAGAGGGGCACTGCGAGCTTGGAGCTTGCAGCGTCCGGCTAGGCGGCCCTCTCGGGCCGCGTCAGCGCACCGGCAACTCCACTCCTTCGAACAACTCGTCGAGCTCCATCCGATTGTGGCACTGCAGCGCCTGATCGACCCGATCCCGGGTCAGGTGCGGTGCGAAGGCTTCGATGAAGTCGTACATGAAGCCGCGCAGGAAGGTGCCGCGGCGGAAGCCGATCTTGGTTACGCTTGGTTCGAACAGTTCGCTGGCGTCGATGGTGACCAGGTCCGCATCCAGCTCCGGATCCACAGCCATATGCGCCACGATCCCGACGCCCAGACCGAGCCTGACGTAGGTCTTGATGACGTCCGCATCCGCCGCGGTGAAGATAACCTTCGGCGTCAACCCGCGATTGATAAACGCCTCGTCCAGCTTCGAGCGGCCGGTGAAACCGAACACGTACGTTACCAGTGAATACTCGGCCAGCGCTTCGAGCGTGAGCTTGCCAACGCCGGCCAGCGGATGACCGCGAGGCACGATTACGCAGCGGTTCCAGCGATAACAGGGCATCATGACCATGTCTGCGAACAGTTCGAGGGCTTCGGTGGCTATGGCGAAGTCTGCCGTGCCGTCGACCGTCATTTCACAGATCTGCATGGGTGTGCCTTGATGCATGTGAAGTGACACGTCAGGGTAGCGCTTGATGAAACGACTGATAACGGGCGGCAGTGCATAGCGCGCCTGCGTATGCGTCGTTGCCAGGGTCAGAGTGCCCTTGCGCTCATTGCTGAATTCCTGGGCAATCTGCTTGATGCTCTCGACCTTGCGTAGTATCTCTCCGGCTGTAGCGATAATCCGTTCGCCGGCAGGGGTAACCCGGGTGAGATGCTTGCCGCTGCGTGAAAACACCTCGACACCGAGCTCGTCTTCGAGAAGACGAATCTGCTTGCTGATGCCGGGTTGGGACGTATACAGGCTCTGAGCGGTGGCAGAAACGTTGAGATCGTGGTGTGCGACCTCCCAGATGTAGCGCAATTGCTGCAGCTTCATGATGCCTTCCCCTTGTCATTCTGCCTGAGCAGCCGAGACTCATATAACCATATGCTCGGTTTTTAGCTGAGGTTAGACCAAAATCACCAGGATTGGCTATTCTTTCGACGAAACGCGCCCGACAATCGTAACGAGACTACCCGCGCGGCTTCAGATTGCTGATGCCATGGGGCACGTGTCCGGTCGGAACGAAGCCCACCGCACGCTGGCAGTGCCCTTCCTGATCATCAAAAAAAAGATCCGCCCCAAATGCCCGCAGAAACTCTGACTTATCGAGCCCGCCGAGAAACAGCGACTCGTCCAGGCGGATATTCCATTCACGTAACGTTCGAATCACCCGCTCGTGGGCCGGCGCGCTGCGCGCGGTGAACAGCGCCGTGCGTATCGGACAGTCACCGTTCGGAAACTCACTCTGAATGCGATTCAAGGCGGCAAGGAAGGGCTTGAACGGGCCGCCTCGCAGCGGCTCACGCGCAGAGGCCAGTTCGCTCGCCTGAAACGCGGCCAGCCCTTCGCGCTGAAACACCTGCTCGGACTCGTCAGAAAACAGTACGGCGTCGCCATCGAAGGCAATGCGAAGCTCGTCGCGCTGCTCTCTGGGACGCTTGGCCGGCAGGATGGTCGCCGCAGCGAAGCCAGCCTCCAGCGTGCTTCGGACATCTTCGGCGTGGGTCGAGAGAAACAGATGACAGCCGAACGCAGGGATGTAGGTAAACGGACTGCGACCACCAGCGAAGGCTGCCCGGGTGATATTGAGGTTGTAATGCTGGATCGAATTGAATACGCGCAAGCCGGTATCGGCGCTGTTGCGGGACAGCAATACCACTTCCACACGAGTCTCGCCGTCAAGCAGCTGGTTGATGCGCAACAGTTTTTCAACGAGCGTGAACGCCTCACCGCGATCGAGCGGAGTATCCTCCCGCTCGATCTGGTAGAGACGATAAGCCTCCAGCCCCTCCTGCTCGTAGACACGATGACTCTCGTCAAGATCGAACAGGGCCCGGGACGATATGGCGATGACCAGTTTGTCACCGAGCAGTACTGGCATGGCTATTCCTTATTGCGCTTTGAGGTAGCTATCCTCGATGTACTGAAGCATGTGCAACAGTGCCTCGGTTTTCGGCATGCTGCAACCGGCCTGCGCTGCCTGCCGCAGAGCCTCTCCGTACAGCCTGTCCAGCTCCATCGGGCGTTTGTGCAGCCAGTCATGGTACATGCTGGCGTAGTAGTCTGGCATCTGCTCGGTGGCTTTCAGTAGCTTGGCCGGGTAATCCGGCGGCATGCTGTGTCCGCAGGCCTCGGCTGCGGCGACCACTTCTGCCATCAGGCTCTCGACCAGCGCCCGGCTGGAAGGATTGCCCAGCAGATCTTTGGTACCGGCATTGAGGATGACATGCACCCCGTTGAACGCCGCATTCCACACCAGCTTATGCCAGCGAGCGGCATCGACATTCGCCATCGGCCGCGCCTGAACATTCGAGCCGATGAACATTTGTGCGGCTTCGGAGATAATCGCCTGGGCCTCCTCCGTATTGGCAGGGCCGGAATGATAGCCCAGATCGATCAGACCATTAGCCTGATGCTTGACGACGCCGGGTCCCTCACGGAACAGGCAGACGTAACAGAGCCCACCTATGAGGTGAATGTGCTCGGGTAGCAGAGGACGCAGGTCTTCTTCATTGTTGAGACCGTTCTGCAACAGGATCACCTTGGCATTCTGCGCCGCGGCAGCAGCGATGATAGGAGCCAGGTCGGCATTGCTGGTCGCTTTCGCTCCTACCAGCAACCAGTCGCAGGGAGGCATGTCGGCCACGTCCCGGTAGGCATTCACCGACTCGGCCTTGAGTTCACCCAGCACCATGCTGTCGATGGTGATGCCGTTGTCGCGCACTGCCTGATACTCGCTACGCAGCAGAAAGTGGACGTCATGCCCGCCCCGGGCGAGCATGACACCGTAAAACCCACCGATGGCTCCGGTGCCGATTACGCCGATCCGCGCTGTCTTGTCTTGCATGGAATCCTCTTCTCTTTCTGTGTGCATGGGCTCGGTATGCATGGATGGTAAACCAGTCACGCCGACCAGACAGTCACCAACGCGACAAAGCCCACCCGGCATGGGCCGCGATTGAGTGAGTATATGGGAGTAATGCGGTGTTCGGGCTAGCCTCGCTGGTCAACCTTGATTAAGCTGTGCCCACTATTGATAAGGGCTGACCTATTGGCAGTCTGTATAACCTGTCGAGAATCAAGATGGCCGATTTACCCCTTAATGACCTGAACGTCGCCTCCAACGAGGTCCTGATCACCCCTGCGCAGCTCAAGGCAAAGATTCCCATGAGCGAAGCGTCGGAACGCACCGTGGTGGAAAGCCGCCAGGTCATCCGCGACATTCTCGACGGAAAGGACCATCGTCTGTTCATCGTGATCGGCCCTTGCTCGATCCATGACATCGAAGCCGCGAAGGATTATGCCCGCCGACTCAAGGAA
>CAYZFU010000124.1:0-884 GCA_964477725.1 uncultured Halopseudomonas sp. | reverse complement strand
ACTTCGAAAAGCCGCGCACCACAGTCGGCTGGAAGGGTTTGATCAACGATCCCTATCTGGATGATTCGTTCAAGGTCGCCGACGGCCTGCATATCGGGCGACAGCTGCTGAGCGATCTGACGGCCATGGGCTTGCCTACCGCCACCGAGGCACTGGACCCGATTTCGCCGCAGTACCTGCAGGACCTGATTTCCTGGTCTGCGATCGGCGCGCGCACCACCGAATCGCAAACTCACCGTGAGATGTCCTCAGGCCTTTCGTCTGCGGTCGGTTTCAAGAACGGCACCGACGGCAGCCTGACCGTGGCAATCAATGCGTTGCAGTCGGTGTCCAGCCCGCACCGCTTCCTCGGGATCAACCAGGACGGCCAGGTCTCGATCGTCACCACCAAGGGCAACCAGTACGGGCACGTGGTCTTGCGCGGCGGAAATGGCAAGCCCAACTACGACTCGGTGAGCGTGGCTTTGTGCGAAAAGGATCTGGAAAAGGCCGGTATTCCATCGAACATCATGGTCGACTGCAGCCACGCCAACTCGAACAAGGATCCAGGCCTGCAGCCGCTGGTCATGGAAAACGTGGCCAATCAGATTCTTGAGGGCAATTGCTCCATCATCGGGCTGATGGTCGAGAGTCATATCGGCTGGGGCAACCAGTCGATTCCCAAGGATCTTGCCCAACTGCAATATGGTGTCTCGGTTACCGACGCCTGTATCGATTGGGATACCACGGTCAAAAGCGTGCGCAGCATGCACGCCAAGCTCAAGGGTGTGCTGCCGACTCGCTCCCGCGGAGCCTGATCGCTCTGCAATAAAAAACCCGGCTTTCGCCGGGTCAGACTGCTGACGAACCCACCTTTTTTGGTGGGTTTCGTTTTTCTGGGGTTT
>CAYZFU010000123.1:0-10221 GCA_964477725.1 uncultured Halopseudomonas sp. | reverse complement strand
GCCTTCGTTGCCCACGGGTATGGACTTGCCGACCCGCTTCTTCACTGCACCCATGAATTTGCGCGGCACATCAGCATTGATGACCGGGCGATCGGCGCTGCCGGATTGCCTGGCAGTGGTCATATCCGCCACGCTGAACATGATTCCCAGATCAGACGGGTTGATCGGGGCGGCTTCGATGCGGATGACCACCTGGTTCTCGCCGGGCTGTGGGATCTCGATCTCGCGCAGGGCAAGCTCCAGTTTGTTGTCTTCGCTGATCGTCGAAATCAGTTCGATGTTGGTATCGGACACTTGTTTCTCCTTCACATTGAGGTTGTCGGGTACTCGCTAACCGGTGTTGCTGCATGAAATGCGAGGCATCCCCTTAGCGCCTGCGTGATCCGCGGCGCTGGGACTGTCTGATCGTCGTGATCAATGGGGCTAGAGTAGCCGACTTGATCGATCTGTTCCTCTCGAAGGGCACGCCGCCTTCCACGAAGCCGCCCGGGCCAGCATGCTCGACAAATCGGGGGCGTCACATGCGCGATCAACTGCCAGATTCGCCCTTGAATCGCGGCGTGCGATAGTCTTGTCTGCCTAAATCACCGAACGGAGCCCTTCCTATGCCCGACCCTACCCCATCCCGCGATCCTCTTCACGGCGTTACGCTGGAGCGCATGATCAACGAGTTGGTTGAGCACTACGGCTGGGACGGGCTTGGTCAGCGCGTCAACATTCGCTGTTTTACGCATGACCCGAGCGTGAAGTCGAGCCTGCGCTTTCTGCGCAAGACGCCCTGGGCTCGAGAGAAGGTTGAGGCGCTGTATATTTCGATGGCGAGTGAAGGCGGCACGGGTCGTTGAGCTGAGCGCACTCGGAGGGAGACGCTGATGACTTCGAAGGCACACTTCATACTACTGGCCGATTACAACCAGTGGATGAATACGAACGTTTACGAAGCTGCCGCTCGGCTTGATGCGGCAGAGCTGGCCAGGGATCGCGGGGCATTCTTCGGCTCCATTCTCGGCACGCTAAATCACATTCTGGTGGCCGATACGATCTGGCTTCAGCGATTCGCGAAACACCCGCGTTGCCATCCTCTCCTGCAGCAGGTCGCAGAGCTGCCCCGCCCTGCTCGTCTCGATCAGCTCTTGTTCGATGACCTTGCTGATCTAGCCAAACAGCGGAGCTGGATGGATTTCCAGATCATCGCCTGGTTTCAAGCGCTGAACGATGACGACTTAAACCTTGTTCTCAGTTATCACAACACCAAAGGCGTTGCGTTCCACAAACGCTTCTCCAACCTGATGCTTCACCTGTTCAATCACCAGACGCACCACCGTGGACAGGTAACGGTGCTGCTATCGCAGACCGGCGTGGACATTGGCGTTACGGATCTGCTGGCTGTGATTCCGAACGAGGGCGACGTCTGAATCGCTTGGTAAAACTCAAACTACCACCGCCGCCTCACGCCTCCTGGAGGCTAATGCTGCAACTCACCAAGGACGGAAAACACTATGTCACGGGAAGATATCATCGCTGTTGCTTCAAGACTCTTCGCACTCTTTCTCCTGGTCGTGGCCGTCAGGTCAGGCTCGCTGGTTTTCGCGTTTTCCGACATCGACAGTAAAAGTCTGATTCTGAGCGTATTTGCAGGCGTGGGTGTTCCGCTCGCAGCGGCTGGCCTGTTGTGGTTCTTCCCGCTCGGGGTCGCTCGCAAACTGTTACCGGTGATGCGAGATGAAGGGGCGAAGCTTTCATCCGATCGAGCTGGATTGATGGAGGTTGGTTGTACGGTGCTGGGGTTGTGGTTGCTTGCCTCGGGGGTATCGCAAGCGCTGCATTGGGGGTTGTATCTGCTGCTGCTTCAGACGGAGGGGTTTGAGCAGCCGCTTTCTGCAGCAAACGTGGCGGCAATTGGTCGGGCGCTGTTCGAAGTGATCTTCGCGTTGTGGTTATTGCTCGGGTACGAGGGCATCCTCGGGGCGATTCGGCGGGTTCGGATGGTGGGGGTTCGGAGGTAAGGGGTGGGGTCTGCGGGTTTGGTGGGGTGGTCGGGCTTTGCTTTCGCGCCCAGGTGCGCTCCTACAAAAAACCCGCGTCGCGGCTTGTTGTGGGAGCGTCGTCCTCGGCGCGATGGTTTGGCGGGCTGCGCTCAGCTTGTCTTCTGCGCGACGATATCTTCCATCTTCAGGCCAGTCAGGCCATGGATGGTTTTCCACAGGTACAGCATGATCAGCACCATCATCACCATGGTCGGTAGCGCGATCATCGGGTAGCTGACCAGGGTCATGCGGCCTAGCTCTTCGTTGAACGCGCTGGTCCCTGCCGGGCTGGTGACGATCCACTTGGCGACCAGGTAATTGATCACCGAAGAGAAGAAGAAGGTCCCGGCGAGGAAGTAGGTCGCTCGCGACAGACGCGCTTCGAACACCGACACCTGGCCACGCTCTTCCAGACGCTCCTGCACTCTAGCGACGTTCAGCACGGTATCGTTGTACAGCAGCGTGCGGATCAACGGATAACGTGTGCGCGTCGACACCAGCACGGCTATACCGATCAGGCCCGGTACCGCGGCTTCCTTGATCGCCAGCCATTGCGGGTCCAGCTCGAATAGCCCGATGCCGCCGGTAAGCATGACGCTGACGACCCCGAGCACGGCGATGAAGTTGAATTTGCGGTAGCGCAGCAGCTCGAAAAGGCCCCAGCCGATCGGAAAGGCCAGCGCAACGATAAGCGCCAGCGGTGCGCCGAGGTCGTCATCACCGCTGAACTTCATCAGGATCACCGATGGCAGCAGAATGCTGACCAGCAAATCGACCATCGGGCGGGGTTTGTGCTGCGGCGTGCGGGAAGTAGTGTCAGTCATCGAAGCTCAGTCGGTCTCTTTCGTGTTCGCCAACCATCATACACCGCCTGGCTGCGGTATTCGCAGCCGTCGGCCATCGGAACGTCCGCTGGTCAGGCGCCGATGATGGTGTAGGCGAGGTAGCCGGTATAGGCGATGTACACGCACAGCAGTATCCCGCCTTCGACCCGGTTGATACGACCCTGGCGGCCACGCAAGCCGATACCCATGATGAACAGCGCAAGCGTCAGCGCTGCCATCACCACCCAGTCGCGATACAGCACAACCGAATCGACCGACAACGGCATGATGCCAGCGGCAATGCCGACCACGGCCAAGGTATTGAACAAGCCGGAGCCAATCACGTTGCCGAGGGCAAGGTCGTGCTCGTTCTTGCGAATCGCCGCAATCGACGAGGCCAGCTCCGGCAGCGATGTGCCGATGGCGACGATGGTCAGACCGATTATCAGATCGCTGACGCCGAGACTCTGAGCGATGCTCACCGCACCCCAGACCAGCACCCGCGAGCTGAGTACCAGCAACACCAGGCCGACAAACAGCCAGATCAGTGCCGCCTTCAACGGCATAGCGTTCGCCTTGAGTTCGGTGTCGTAATCGGTTTCCAGCGCATCGCCCCGGCCACGCAGACCCTGCACGATCGACCAGCCCATCAGCAGGAAGAACGCGCCCAGCAGCACCCAGGCGTCCATCCGGCTGAGCTGGCCATCGATCAACTGATAGCCCGCCAGCAGCGTGACGCCCATCAGCAACGGCAGCTCCTTGCGCAACACCTGCGAGTGCACCGAGATCGGGCTGATCACCGCGACCAGACCGATGATCAAGGCGATATTGGTGATGTTCGAGCCGTAGGCATTACCCAGCGCCAGCCCCGGATTGCCTTGCGAGGCAGCCAGTGCCGAGACCACCATTTCCGGTGCTGATGTACCGAAACCGATGATCAGCATGCCGACCAGCAGGCTAGGCATGCCCGCATGGGTCGCAGTGGCCGACGCGCCTTCGACGAACTTGTCGGCACTCCATACCAGCAAGGCCAGTCCGGCGATTACAGCAGCGATGGCCATCAGCATGAAAGAATCTCCTCGGTCAGAAGGGCGCCATTATCGGCAAAACTTGCCTTTCCGACCAGCGGAGCGACGATACTGTTCCTCAGCGTGAGCGAGGGCGTCAGGCGCAGGCCTGCCCGCGCAGCCTTTCTTCTTCGTATAGCTCTTTCTTCGACAGCTTGCCCACTGGCGTGCGTGGCAGGGCATCTCGCACTTCCATCGACTGCAAGCGCTCATGCTTGCCCAGCCGCGACTCAAGAAACGCCTGCAGCGTGTCGAAATCCAGCGGGTCGGAGCCGGCCTTGAGTTTGATGAAGGCTTTCGGCGCCTGGCCGCGATAGGGATCATCGACACCGATCACCGAGACTTCCTCGACGCAGGGCATCTCGTAGATGGCTTCCTCGATCACTCGCGGATAAACGTTGTAACCGCTGCAGAGGATCATGTCCTTGGTACGGTCGACGATGTAGACGTAGCCGTCGTCATCCATGTATCCGACATCACCAGTGCGCAGGTACCCATCCTCGGTCATCGCCTCGGCAGTCGCATCGCCGCGCTTCCAGTAGCCGATGGTGATGTTCGGCCCGGCGATGCATACCTCGCCGCGTTCGCCGACCGGTACGCTGCCAGCCGAACCATCGAGCGGCGCAATGCGAATGCGTGCGCCAGGCACCGGAATACCGCACGAACCCGGACGCGGTTCGGCATCCTTGGGCGAAAAGGTGCCAGTGGTGGTGGTTTCGGTCATGCCCCAACCTTCCTTCAGTGCGCAGCCCGCGACTCGGCCGTACTGCTGCTGGACTTCGACCGGCAGGGGCGCGCCGCCGGAGTTGCACATCTTCAGCGAGGTCAGGTCATGGCTGGCCGTAGCCGGGTGGCTTAGCAGGCCGATGAACATGGTCGGCACGCCCGGGAACGTGGTGATCCGGCTTTCACTGATCTCGCGCAGCGCTGCTTCGACGTCGAAGCGCGGATGCAGATGGATTTCGGACCCCATGCTCAGACCAAACACCATGTTCACCATCAATGCGTAGATGTGAAACGGCGGCAGAACCGCCAGCACACGTTCATTGCCGGGCTCGAGCGTACCGCGGAGGATCTCTTCGAGCTGCGCGCAGGAGGTGGTGATATTCCCATGGGTGAGCATGGCGCCCTTGGGCGCGCCTGTAGTGCCGCCGGTGTACTGCAGTACTGCCAGCTCGCGCGCCGGGTCGTCGATGGGGTAAGCATGGTACTGGCGGTTGTTAGCCAGCAGCTCGGTGAACCGCAGGCAGCCTTCGACAGGCTCGATCTCTGCTACCGGGCCGAGCGACTGGGCCTGAGCGTCAGTGAGCGTTTCGCAGAAATCATCCAGCGAGCCGACTACCAGATGCTTCAACCGCGTGCGCTGACGCAGACTGGCCATCTTCGGGTAGAACGCGGCCAGATCGAGCGTGACCATCACATCGGTCTCGCTATCTTCGATCTTGTGTTCGAGCGTGCGCTCGGCATCGAGCGGCGAGTAGTTGACGACGGTGCCACCTGCGCGCAGGACGCCAAAGAACGCGATGTAATAGTGCGGGGTGTTGGGCAGGTAGAGGCCGACGTGCACACCGGGCTTCACACCCAGCGCCTGAAAGCCCGCCGCTGCGTGCTCGACCAGCTCGCTCAGCCGATGGTAGCTGAGCTTGCTGCCGAAGAAGTCGATAGCCGGACGATCCGGAAAACGCCGAGCCGCACGGTCGAGCAGGGTGTAGACCGGAATGGGCTCAAGCCTCACGTCCCACTTCACATCGTCGGGATAGGATTTCAACCAGCGCAAATCTGCGTCCACGGCACGCCTCCGTCAGTTTTGTTGTTGTCTTGATTGAAAAGGTAGCCTGCAAGTGTCTCGGCCGATATACAAATCGACGGGAGATATAAGGCACTATAGGCAGAAACCCGCCTGAGCCCTGCATGCCTATTGAACAGGCGCAGGCCGGCGCGTATACAGGACGACTATCAAACCCTGCAGGGAGTGCTCATGCGCAAACGTCTGGTTCCGGTGCTGATCATCGTCATCGGTATTGCCGTCTTCGTTCTGTTACGTGTGACGCGTCCCGCCCCCGAGCCGGTGGCACCCCAGGAACGCAGCTGGCGGGTGGAAACGCTGGTCGTCGAACCGAGCTCACTGCAACCGAGCCTGACGCTATACGGGCAGCTGGAGTCGCCCCGGCGTTTTACCGTGGTCGCACCACTGGCCGGACGTATCGACCAACTGCCGGTGCGTGACGGCCAGGTGGTCGAAGAAGGCACGCTGCTGGTCGCCCTGGACGACGCCGATATAGAACCGCGACTGCAGCAGGCCCGTGCCGAGCTGCGCGATGCCGAGGCGCAGCTGACCAGCGAGCGCAGCGCGCATGCCAATGACCGCCAGGCGCTGGAGCTGGAAAAACGCATCCTTGCCAATGCCCGGCGCACCGTCGAGCGCACCGAACAGCTGATCGAGCGACGGGTCGTCTCCCGCGCCGATCTCGAAGCGGCCAGTGACGCACTGGAGCGCGCCGCATTGACCGTAGCCACGCGCGAACGTGCGATCGAATCCTTCCCATCGCGCGAAGCGGCGCTGCAGGCACGCGTCGACCGCGCCCAGGCCAGTCTGGAAAGCACCGAGCGCGACGTTCAGCGCAGCCGTTTCCGCGCGCCCTTCGATGGCGTGGTCAGCCAGGTCGAAGTCGCAGTAGGTGATCAGGTCAGCGCCAACGCATCACTGATGCAGTTCTATCCGGTCGACGGCATGGAGTTGCGCGCGACCCTGCCGCAGATCTACAGCCAGGACTTCGTCCAGGCGCTGGCCGCCGGAGAGCAACTGGTGGCACACACGCTCGAGGTCGCTCCGCCGATGAGCATGACCCTGCAGCGTATTGCCGGCCTCGCCGAAGCGCGAGGCGTCGAAGCGATTTTCCGCCTCGATGAGGCGGCGCCGAACCTGCGTCTGGGCACCCTGCTCGCGGTCAGCGTGCCGCGGCCGGTGCGACAGAACAGCGTTGCGCTGCCCTATAGCGCGCTGTACGGCAACGACACCATTTATCAATTGATCGACGGCCGCATGGCACGACTGCGCGTCGAGCGCGTCGGCGAAACGCTGCGCGAAGACGGTTCACGCTGGGTGCTGGTGCGTTCCGAGCAACTGCAGCCGGGCATGCGTATCATCGTTACGCACTTGCCCAACGCGATCGATGGTCTGCGCGTGGATCCGGTCGAGCAGAGCGGGACGTCGGTCGGAGAACCAGCGCAATGAGCCAGACCGGCGGGCCGATCGGCTTCTTCGTCAATCACAAGGTCGCGGCCAACCTGCTGATGCTGGTGATGCTGATGGGCGGGGCGCTCGGCCTGTTGCGCATGAACATCCAGTTCTTCCCGACCTTCGCGCTGGATTTCGTCAGTGTGCGGGTGATCTGGAGCGGAGCTGCCGCCGAGGACATCGAGCAGGCGATCACCCAGCCGCTGGAGCAGCGTCTGCGCAGCCTGGAAAACCTCAAATCGATGACCTCGACCTCGGCCCAGGGCGTGTCGAACATTACGCTGGAGTTCGCCGAAGGCACCGATCCGGTGATCGCGCTGGACGACGCGCGGCAACGGGTCGAGGAGTTTCGCAACCTGCCATCCGATGCCGAGCGGCCAGAAGTGGTGCGCATTGCGCGGTTCGATCCGGTGGCAAGCGTACTGATCTATGGACCCTACACCGATGCCGAGCTACGTTCTCTGGCCAATCGCTTTGAGCAGGATCTGCTCGCGCGCGGCATCGACCGCATAGAGCTTCGCGGCCTGCCCCAGCAACAGGTCAGCATCGAAATATCCACCACCCAGCTCGAGCGCCTCGGTTTGTCGCTTGATCAGGTCGCCGATCGTGTTGCTGCGCAATCACGGGACCTGCCGGCCGGCCTGGCCGGTGAACAGGACTCGGCCCGGGAGCTGCGCGCCATCGAGCAGCGGCGCTCGCCTGACGAGTTCGCCACCATTCCGCTGGTAGAAGGCGCCAACGCGCACCTTCGTCTCGGTGACGTGGCGCGCATCGTTCAGGAACCGATGCGCAACCAGCTTCAGCTTCGCCATGACGGGCATCCGGCGGTCGAACTCTTGCTGCAGCGCGCCGAAGACGGCAATTCGCTGACCTCTGCCGAAATACTCAATAACTGGCTGAGCGACGTTCGACCGACGCTGCCGCCGGGATTGTCCATCCACGTTTATGACGAAGCCTGGCAACTGATCAACGACCGCATCAGCCTGCTGGTCAACAACGGCGTCAGTGGCCTGGTGCTGGTGTTGCTGTTGCTCTATCTGTTTTTGCCCGGACGTGTCGCCTTGTGGGTAGCGGTGGGCATCCCCACGGCGTTTCTCGCCGCGTTGGCGGTTTTCTGGCTGATCGGCGGCTCGATCAACATGATTTCGCTGTTCGCGCTGATCATGGCGCTGGGGGTGATCGTCGATGACGCCATTGTCGTCGGTGAGGATGCCGACGCGCACTACCGCAACGGCGAGCAGCCCGGCTATGCCTCGGAAGGCGCGGCGAAACGCATGCTCTGGCCGGTGGTTGCGTCCTCGTTGACAACCATTGCCGCGTTCATGCCGCTGCTGATGGTCGGCGGCGTGTTCGGCAATATTCTCGGCGACATCCCTACGGTGATGATCTGCGTGCTGATCGCCTCGCTTCTCGAATGCTTCGTCGTGCTGCCGCATCACCTGCGCGGGGCCTTCAAGCCGGTGGTGGCCGGCAAGCGCCACTGGTATTCGGCAGCAACCGAACGGGTCGATGCGGTCCGCCAGCGCTTTGACCGCGGCTTCGATCGCTTCCGTGATGGCCGGTTTCGCCGGTTTTCCGAGCTCACCCTGCGTCATCGCGGCGCCACCCTCGCCTGCGCACTGGTCAGCGTGCTGCTTGCCGTGGGCCTGGTCAGCAGCGGTCGCATCGGCTTCAGCTTCTTCCCGACCCCGGAACCGCAGGTGCTGTATGCCAATGCCAGCTTCGTCGCCGGCACCCCGCGCGCCGAAGTAGTGCGCTTCCTCGATCACCTGGAGGATAGCCTGCTGGAAACCGACCAGGCGCTGGGCGGGGACCTGCTGCAAACCTTCGTCGTGCGCCAGGGCGAGGTCAGCGGTTCAGGTGGCGCCGGGCGTCAGGGCGATCAACTGGGCTCGATCATGATCGAGCTGGTTTCACCCGACCACCGTGAGGTGCGCAACCGGACCTTCGTCAGGGAGTGGCGCGAGCGGATCACCATGCCAGCGGGTATCGACCGGCTGACCATCACCGAACGCGTTGCCGGGCCGCCGGGAAAGGATGTCAACGTTCGGCTCACCGGCAGCGATCCGCACCAGCTGAAGGACGCAGCCGACGCTGTGGCGGTAATGCTCGCTTCGATCGACGGCGTCACCAGCACCGATGACGATATGCCCTGGGGCCGCGAGCAGCTGATCTACTCGCTGACGCCCTACGGTCAGGCGCTGGGGTTGAGCACGCAAAGTCTGGGCCGGCAACTGCGCGCCGCCTACGACGGCCGGCTGGCGCAGATCTACCAGCAGCGTTCGGATGAAATCGAAGTGCGCGTGCAGCTGCCCCGCGAGGAGCGCGCCAGCCTGGCCAGTCTGGGCGATCTGTCGATCCGGCTCGACGATGGTCGCAGCGTGCCCTTGTATCAGGTCGCGACATTCTCCACCCGCCAGGGCTTCGATGCACTGCGCCATGCGGAGGGGCAGCTGGCCGTCGAGGTTACCGCCGATATCGACCAGGCGCAGACCACGGCCGGTGTGGTGCTGCAAGCGCTAATGGCGGAACTGCCAGCCCTGGCCGAGCGGCATAATGTGCGCTACAGCTTCGAGGGCCGCTCGGCCGACCAGCGCGATACGCTGTCGGATATGCGCACCGGGCTACTGGTCGGTCTGGCACTGATGTACGCAGTGCTGGTCTGGGTGTTCAGTTCCTGGTCAACGCCACTGATCGTGATGGTCGTGATCCCGCTGGCGCTGGTCGGCGCGCTACTTGGCCACTGGTTCATGGGTCTTAACCTGACCATTCTGTCACTGTTCGGCCTGTTCGGCCTGTCGGGCATCGTGGTGAACAACTCGATCATTCTGGTGAGCTTCTACCAGGATCAACGCAAGCGAGGCCTGAACGTCAATCAGGCCTTGAGCGAGGCGGTCGTACAGCGGCTACGGGCGGTATTGCTGACATCGCTGACGACGATTGGCGGGCTGTTGCCGTTGCTGTTCGAAACGTCCCTGCAAGCGCAGTTCCTGATCCCCATGGCAACCTCGATCGCCTTCGGACTGGCATTCTCCACGCTGCTCGTGCTGTGCGTGATACCGGCG
>CAYZFU010000122.1:9978-10230 GCA_964477725.1 uncultured Halopseudomonas sp. | reverse complement strand
TGAGATTACGGTGTATGACACCCATGCCACCGGCCTGCGCCATGGCGATTGCCAGGCGGGCTTCGGTCACGGTATCCATGGCCGCAGAAAGCAGAGGAATGTTCAGTTCGATACGCCTGGTCAGCCGAGACTTGAGGCTGACGTCCTTCGGCAGCACCTCGGAATAACCGGGTACCAGCAGGACATCGTCAAAGGTAAGGGCTTCTTGGCTAATACGCAGCATGGCAGGCGCTCCCGAGCGGGAAAATGGAA
>CAYZFU010000122.1:0-9895 GCA_964477725.1 uncultured Halopseudomonas sp. | reverse complement strand
GCGATATTCCAGCGCCTGGGTGCCGACCGCGAAGTGCTCACCGTGAGCCAGCTCAATGCGCGCGCGCGCTCACTCCTCGAGGATGTGTTTCCGCGCCTGTGGGTTGAAGGTGAACTGTCCAACCTGTCGCGCCCCTCCTCCGGCCATATGTATTTCACACTCAAGGATGACAGAGCCCAGGTGCGCTGCGCGCTGTTCCGCCAGCACGCCCAGCGCGTGCGTATGGACCTGCGTGACGGACAGCTGGTCCGGGCCCGCGGCAAGGTCAGCCTGTACGAAGGCCGCGGCGACTACCAGATGATTCTCGACAGCCTGGAGCCAGCCGGCGACGGCGCCCTGCGCCAGGCTTTCGAAGCGCTGAAAGCCAAATTGCAGGCCGAGGGACTGTTCGCCACAGAGCGCAAGCGCGCCCTGCCGAGCCACCCCCGCAGAGTCGGAGTGGTCACGTCACCGAGCGGCGCTGCAGTGCGCGACATCATCAGCGTATTCCAGCGCCGCGCGCCCTTCGTCGAGCTGGTAATAGTACCTACGCCTGTGCAAGGCCGCGATGCAGCGCCACAAATCGTCCGCGCGCTGCAGCTCGCCGATCGGGCCGGCTTCGATGCGCTTATCATGGCCCGTGGTGGCGGCTCACTGGAAGATCTCTGGCCGTTCAACGAAGAAATCGTCGTCCGCGCCCTGTCCGCCTGCCAGGCGCCCACCGTCTGCGCTGTCGGACACGAGACGGATGTCTCGATCAGCGATTTCGCTGCCGACATGCGTGCCCCCACGCCTTCTGCCGCCGCCGAACTGCTGAGCCCGGACCAGCGTACGATGCTGCTGCAGGTCGAACGAGCACATCGACAGCTGCAGCACTGCATGCGCGAGAGACTCAAACGCGAACAGACCTGCATCGACAGTCTACGCAAGCGCTTGCGCCATCCGGGCGAGCGACTGGCACAGCAGGCGCAGCGACTGGATGATCTCGAGCTTCGTCTCAAGCGCGCCCAGACCCATCGCTTCGTGCAGCTGGAACAACGTCTCGAGCGAGTCAGCGCCCGCCTCCAGGCCAGGCACCCCGGTCAGCGACTAGCACTGCTGCGCCAGAGGCTTGACCCTCTCGCCGCACGGTTGCCACGGGCTATGACCCAGCGGCTGGGGCAAACCCGCCGGCAGTTCGAGGGACTGACGCAAACACTGCATCTGGTTAGTCCGCTGGCAACGCTGGGGCGTGGCTATAGCATCCTTCTGGATCAGCGCGGCCAGGCCGTAAGGAGCCGCGACGACGTGCGGATTGGTCAGCGTTTGGAGGCACGTCTGAGTGATGGCCGGCTGACCCTGCGGGTCGAGAATGATCCGGACGAACCACATACCCTTCCTCTGCTCGACTGAGTGCCTAATGAGCCGTCTATTCATTGCCACGCTGCTTGTCTGCCTTTGCCTTCCCCTGCATGCGGAGGGTTTCCTCACCCGGCTGTTGGACAAGCCCGTACCGGGCGGTGTCGCGGTGGTGCCGCTGCTGGAAACCGATCAGCCAGTGAAGGCGCGTTATCAGGGCAAGCCGGTACTCACCGTTCGCGAAGACGGTAAGCGCTGGATCGCTATCGTTGGCATTCCGTTGACCGTGAAACCGGGTACTGAACATATCGATGTCGGTAGCGGCGAACGTCTGCCGTTTACCGTCGAGCCCAAGGACTATGAGGCGCAGCACATCACGCTGCGTAACCATCAGCAGGTGACGCCCGATGCCGCGCGCCTCAAGCGCATTCAACGGGAGCTGGAAGAACAGATCGTCGCGTACCGGCGGTTCAGCCCACGACAGCCGAGCAACCTGCTGTTCGATCGACCGGTGGACGGACGACTCTCCAGCGCCTTCGGATTACGCCGCTTCTTCAATGGCGAGGAACGCAACCCGCATTCGGGCCTCGATTTCGCTGCGCCAACGGGCACCCCGGTCAAGGCGCCCGCCGCTGGGCAGGTGATACTCGTGGGCGATTATTTCTTCAACGGGAAAACCGTCTTTCTCGATCATGGGCAGGGCCTGATCAGCATGTTCTGCCACTTGTCGGCCATCGACGTGAACGTCGGTGACGAGATCAACCGAGGCGGCGTGATAGGCAAGGTCGGAGCAACCGGCCGTGCAACCGGGCCCCACCTGCACTGGAACGTAAGCCTGAACGACGCCCGTGTCGATCCGGCAATCTTCATCGGTGCCTTCGAATAGGCGGAACCGAACTTTGCAGATCCGCAGCTTCCCTTCGCACAACAAAACAGCAAAGTCATCACAACCATAGCTATAACATGGCTTGAATAGGTTCACGAACGGGCGAATATTGCTAATTCTAAAAGGATGTTGCAATAGACATGCTCGGTCATTAGTGTTGTGCGCATCTAATGCCAATATTCTCAAGCGTCCACAAGGCGCGAACATTCGGACAGCACACCATGAGCATGCTTACAGACCCGTCGATCAAATATCGCCCATTCGAGCCCGTCGACATCCCTGACCGGCAGTGGCCATCGCGCACGATCACCGAGGTGCCGATCTGGTGCAGCTCGGATCTGCGCGACGGCAACCAGTCGTTGATCGAGCCCATGGATCCGGCCAAGAAGCTGCGTTTCTTCCAGACGCTTGTGCAGATCGGCGTCAAGCAGATCGAGGTTGCTTTTCCGTCTGCCTCGCAGATGGATTTCGACTTCGTTCGTACGCTGATCGAGGATGGGCATATCCCCGACGATGTGACCATTCAGGTGCTGACCCAGGCGCGGGGCGACCTCATCGAGCGCACCTTCGAGTCGCTTCGCGGCGCCAAGCGAGCCATCGTGCATGTCTACAACGCGACGGCGCCAAGCTTCCGGCGGATCGTGTTCAATCAGGACAAGCAGGGTGTGGTCGATATCGCCGTCAATGCTGCGACTCTGACTCGCGAACTTGCTGCGAAGCAGCCTGACACCGAATGGACGTTCCAGTATTCCCCGGAAATTTTCACATCTACCGAACTCGAATTTGCCGTACAGGTGTGTGACGCCGTGCTGGATGTCTGGCGGCCGACGCCCGACAACAAGGTCATCCTCAACCTGCCGGCAACGGTAGAAGTCGCCACGCCGAACCACTACGCAGATCAGATCGAATGGTTCTGCCGGCACATCAGCCGCCGCGACAGTGTGCTGGTAAGCCTGCACACACATAACGATCGTGGTACCGGTGTTGCCGCAACCGAGCTTGGCCTGCTGGCCGGAGCCGACCGTGTCGAGGGCTGCCTGTTCGGCAATGGCGCGCGCACCGGCAACGTCGACCTGGTCACGCTCGCGCTCAACCTGTATACCCAGGGCATCCACCCCCAGCTGGACTTCTCTGACATCGACGCGGTACGCAAAGTGGTTGAAGAGTGCAATCAGCTGCCGGTTCATCCGCGCCACCCCTATGTCGGCGATCTGGTACATACCGCCTTCTCCGGCTCTCACCAGGATGCGATCCGCAAGGGATTCGTGCAGCAGAAGCCGGACACCAGGTGGGAAGTGCCGTATCTGCCGATCGATCCGGCCGATATCGGGCGCAGCTACGAGGCAGTCATCCGGGTCAATAGCCAGTCGGGCAAGGGCGGCATTACCTATCTGCTGGAAACCGAATACGGGATCAGCCTCCCGCGGCGCATGCAGATCGAATTCAGCCAGGTCGTTCAGGGCGAGACCGACCGTCTGGGGCTGGAGATGACCGCGAAGCAGATCCACGCACTGCTCGATCGCGAGTATCTACAAGCGGCAAGCCCATACGCCCTGATCCGGCATCGTCTGCAGGAAGAAAACGGCACCAGCGCGGTGGACGTGGAAGTGTTGGTCGATGGCGAAACCCAGCACTGGCGCGGTCTGGGGAAGGGACCGCTAGAGGCGCTGGTGGCGGGGCTGCCGACCGCGGTGGAAATCATGGATTACCACGAGCACTCTATCGGCTCGGGAACCAACGCCAGGGCGGCGGCCTATATCGAGATTCGCGTCGATGGTGGTCGTCCGTTGCATGGCGTGGGCATCGACGAAAACCTCACCACCGCAACCTTCCGCGCACTGTTCAGCGCCCTGAACCGCGCCGCGCGGCAGTCGGGACAGCAGGCCGCCTGAGTTCAGCGATAAGCAGGCAAAAAAAACCGGCGCCCACAGCGCCGGTTTTCTTTTTTTGCAGACCCGCCGAGACGGTTATCGCTTGTCCTTGCGCTTCTTCTCGGCTTTCTTGTGATGGGACATGAGCCTGCGCTTCTTGTTGACCTGCCGCTCGGTGAGCTTGTTCTTGCGTTCGGCGAACGGGTTGTCACCGCTCTTGTACTCGATTCTGATTGGCGTACCAGTGATCTTCAACACCTTGCGGAAAGTGTTCTCCAGATACCGCGTGTAGGAACGCGGCACGGAATCGACCTGGTTGCCGTGTACAACGATGATCGGCGGATTCGAGCCACCCAGGTGCGCGTAGCGCAGCTTGATGCGTCGACCGTTGACCAGCGGTGGCTGGTGCTCTTCGACGGCTGCCTCGAGGATCTCCGTCATCCGGCGCGTCGGGATCTTGGTCATGGCGCTTTCGAAGGCCTTGTCGACCGACTTGTACAGCAGGCCGACGCCGCTGCCGTGCAGCGCGGAGATGAAATGCTGGTCGGCGAACTGGGCGAAAATCAGGCGACGCTGCAGCTCGGTCTTGACGAACTCCTTCTCCCGCTCTTCCATCCCGTCCCACTTGTTAATGGCAATCACCAGCGCCCGCCCAGCCTCGAGCACGAAACCCAGCAGGTGCAGGTCCTGCTCGACAATGCCCTCACGCGCATCGACGACGAAAATGACCACGTTGGCGTCCTGGATAGCCTGCAGTGTCTTGATCACCGAGAATTTTTCAATCGCCTCGAACACCTTGCCCCGACGCCGAACGCCCGCCGTGTCGATCAGCGTATAGGGCTTGTCATGACGCTCGTAGGGAATGTAGATGCTGTCGCGCGTGGTGCCCGCCTGATCGAAGACGACCACGCGGTCTTCGCCGAGCATGCGATTGACCAGAGTCGACTTGCCTACGTTGGGCCGCCCGATAACTGCAATCTTGGTGCCGATGGGCTCGACGATCAGCCGCTCGGCAGGATTGCCTTCTTTGCCTTCTTCGTCGACACCCTGGCTGACAACGCCCGCTTCACCCAGGACCGCTTCCAGCATCGGGTTGATATTGCGACCATGAGCCGCTGCGATTCCCAGAGGGTCGCCCAGCCCCAGCTGGGCGAACTCGCCCATGATGGAGTCCTGATCGGCTCCATCTACCTTGTTGGCAATGAGAAAGGTGCGCTTGTTGCGCTTGCGCAGGTGATCGGCGATCTGCTCGTCGCCCGCTGTGCGCCCTGCCCGAGCGTCAACCAGAAACAGCACGGCATCGGCTTCTTCGATCGCCTGCAGTGACTGGCCGGCCATGATCATGTCCAGACCCTGCTCGTCACCACTGATACCACCAGTGTCGACCACAATGTAGGTTCGACCCTGCCACTGCGCCTCGCCGTACTGCCGGTCGCGGGTCAACCCGGCGACGTCCGCCACGATTGCGTCACGACTTTTGGTCAGACGGTTGAACAATGTGGATTTGCCGACATTCGGCCGCCCTACCAGGGCAATGACAGGAACCATGATCACTCCGCGCACCTAAAGTGCCTGAAAACAAAACGGCCGCTGCACGAATGCGCAGCGGCCGGGAAAGTATAACCCGTTTCCGGATCAGTCCAGTTTCAGCGCAACCAGATCGCCGCTGTTACCGAATACGAACAAGGTGTCGCCAACCACGATCGGCGCCACGCGCACGCCCTTGCGGTCAACGCGGATCCGCCCGACCAGCCGTCCGTCGGTCTGCGCCAGCAGATGCACGTAGCCTTCGAAATCCGCGACCGCAACATAGCTGCTGAAAGCCACCGGACCGGTAAGGCGGCGACGCTGCAGGTCTTCGTTGCGCCACAGGGTTGAACCCCGATTCTGGTCGACCGCTTCCACGACACCATCGGCGTGGCTCAGATATACGCTGCCAAAGCCGACTGCCGGGCCAGCGTGGCTGGACGCTCTATGCTGCCAGCGTTGCGTGCCGGATTCCGCATCGAGCGCAGCGAGATTTCCCTGGAACGACGCGGCGTACAAGGTGCGATCATCCAGCAATAACTCGCCGTCGATATCCACCATCCGCTCGAGCTCCGAGCGGCCTTTCGGCTGGGCGATCTGCTGTTCCCAGATCGGAATACCGTTTTCCGCAGCCACCGATACTACCCGGCCGCTGGACAGACCTGCGAACACCTGACGCAGGCTGACCACCGGCGTACTGTGACCGCGAACGGTCAGCACCGGCTGAGTCGATTCGTAAAGCCAGCGACGCTCGCCCGAGCTGATGTCCAGCGCGAACAGCTTGTCGTCCTGGGTCTGGACCACGACCACATCGCCATTGGACTGCGGCGGAGCGAGGACTTCACTGGACACGGTGGCACGCCAGACTTCGCTGCCATCGGTTTCGTCCAGAGCGATCACCTTGCCGTCGAGCGTGCCAACCAGAACGCGACCACCACCAGTTCCCACGGCGCCGGCCAGCGGCTCCTTGAGCTTGACCTGCCAGGCAACCGAGCCGTCCTCACGATCCATCGCCACGACCCGACCGCGCGCGTCGGCTGCGTACAGACGCAGGCCATCCAGCGCAGGCACAAGCGTGTTGTACAACTTTCCCTGGCCAACGCCGATATTGCGTTTCCACACGCGATCGAGCTCGACCTCGGCTTCAAACTTTTCCAGCTCTGCCGGTGGTAGCTCGGTCTTGCTGGACGAGCCACAACCTGCCAGCACTGCTGCAGCCAAGCCGGCGATGAACAATCGGGACATCCGCTTCACTAGGCTTCCTCCGCCAGATCATCGAGCTTCAATTGCAATTGCGGACGATTGCGGGGATCTTCACTCGCTTCGATAGCTGTCTGGTAGGCCTGGCGCGCTTCGTCATGGCGACCCAGGCTGACCAGCAGATCACCGCGGACTTCTTCTCGACCAGCCAGGAGCAAACCGGACACCTCGTCGGTGAACAGCTCGAGGGCCGCTTCCGCCCGATCCTGCTGGGCCAGCACACGGGCCAGGCGCTGCCGCGCGATCTCGGCCAGCGCCTCGTCGTTTGTGGACTGCACGACGCTTTCAAGAAGTGTCTCGGCACCGGCGAAATCACCAGCGTCGGCCGCGAGCCGAGCTTGCATCAAACCGGCAAACTCGGCGTAGCGTGTACTGGCATAGTCTTCGCGCAACTGATCGGCGAGCTCGGCGGCACGGGTCCTGGAAGCATCATCTTCAGCAGTCAGGATCGTTTCCAGCATGGTCTGGTATGCGCTCGATGCCTCGGCCGCCTGGGACTCCTGATGGTTCTCCCACACTTTCCAGCCTACGACGGCCGCCAGTGCCAGCCCGGCCCCTACAAGAACTGGCACGCCATGGCGCCGCCACATATCCTTGAGATGTTCGATCTGTTCTTCTTCTGTCCGGTCCACCTAACACTCCTTGCTGCGCCCGAAAGCGCATGGAATCGCTATATCAGTTCTGCCAGCCGAGCCGGCACATCATCCCAGTCCAGATTTTCCTGTTCGCTCTCGGCGCGTAGCGGTTTAAGGCCAACCTTCCCTTCCGCTGCTTCGTTTTCTCCGAGAATCAGCGCATACAAAGCGCCCGACTTGTCCGCCTTTTTGAACTGGCTCTTGAAACTGCCGCCGCCACAATGCACTACCAGCCGTAGCCCAGGCAAGCTGTCACGTAACTGCTCGGCGAGGCGGAAGCCAGCGGTAGCGGCCGCGTCGCCCAGTGTGACGAGATAGACGTCGACCTGGCGCGCCAGCTCTTCCGGAATCTGGCCCAGGGTGTCGATAAGCAGAAGCAACCGCTCCATGCCCATGGCGAAGCCTACCGCCGGTGCCGGCTTGCCTCCGAGCTGCTCGACCAGACCATCGTAGCGGCCGCCGGCGCATACCGTGCCCTGCGCGCCAAGCCGATCGGTCACCCACTCGAACACGGTCAGACCGTAGTAATCCAGGCCTCGTACCAGACGGGGATTGATCACGTACGGCACCCCGGCGGCATCGAGCAATGCACGCAACCCCTCGAAGTGGGCATGCGCCTGTTCGTCGAGATAGTCGGCAAGCCTGGGGGCGTCGGCCAGGAGTGCCTGGGTGTCCGGATTCTTGCTATCCAGCACCCGCAGCGGGTTGTTCTCCAGACGACGCTGGCTGTCTTCGTCAAGCTGCTCGAAGCGCTCACGCAGATAGCTCACCAGGTCGTCCCGGTAGCGAGCGCGGTCCGCAGCGGTTCCCAGGCTGTTCAGCTCCAGCGTCACGGCTTGGCTGAGGCCGAGTTTCTTCCACAACCGCCAGCTGAGGATGATCAGCTCGGCGTCGATGTCGGGGCCCGATAGATTGAAAGCCTCCACACCGATCTGATTGAACTGGCGATACCGCCCTTTTTGCGGACGCTCATGCCGGAACATCGGGCCGGTGTACCACACCTTCTGGCTCATGCCGCCGCCGAGAAGACCATGTTCAAGCATCGCACGCACGCACCCGGCGGTCCCTTCCGGGCGCAGGGTGAGCGAGTCGCCGTTGCGGTCGGCGAAGGTGTACATTTCCTTTTCTACGATGTCGGTCACTTCGCCAATCGAACGTTTGAACAGCTCTGTGGGTTCGACAATTGGCAAGCGAATCTGCTGGTAACCGTAGCCACCCAGAAGGTCGGCAACGGTGCGCTCGAGGTACTGCCAGAGAGCGCTGTCGGCGGGCAGGATATCGTTCATGCCGCGCACGGCTTGGAGGGTCTTCAAAATGCTTTCCTTAATCAGCCGCGAACGATGGTGTTGGCGTCGAGCGCCAATTTGGCGGCTACCTTGTCACGAATCATCTGTTCCAGGCGGTCCACCAGGTGATCGTTGTCGACTTTCTGATCAGGACTTCCGTCGACGTACACCAGATTATTCGGTGTACCGCCAGTCAGTCCGATATCCGCTTCGCGCGCTTCGCCGGGGCCATTGACCACGCAGCCGATGACGGCGACATCCAGTGGTACCAGTACATCGTCGAGCCGGGATTCCAGCTCGTTCATGGTCTTGACCACATCGAAGTTCTGCCGCGAGCAGCTGGGGCAGGCGATGAAGTTGATACCGCGCGAGCGCAACCGCAGCGACTTGAGGATGTCAAAACCGACCTTGATCTCCTCGACCGGGTCGGCTGCCAGCGAAATGCGGATGGTGTCGCCGATGCCTTCGGCCAGGAGCATGCCCAGACCGACCGCAGACTTCACGGTACCCGAACGCAAGCCGCCGGCCTCGGTGATACCCAGGTGCAGCGGCTGTTCGATCTGGCTGGCGAGCAAACGGTAGGCACCTACCGCCATGAACACGTCGGACGCCTTGACACTGACCTTGAAGTCCTGAAAATCCAGGCGATCCAGGTGCTCCACGTGGCGCAACGCTGACTCGACCAGGGCTTCCGGCGTCGGCTCGCCATATTTCTTTTGCAGATCCTTCTCCAGCGAGCCCGCATTGACGCCGATGCGAATCGGGATGCCGTGATGTCTGGCCGCATCGACTACCGCGCGCACACGGTCTTCGCGACCAATGTTGCCCGGATTGATCCGCAGACAGTCGACGCCCAGCTCGGCTACGCGCAAAGCGATCTTGTAGTCGAAATGGATGTCCGCAACGAGGGCCATGCTGGTCTGCTGGCGTATTCTGCCGAAGGCTTCGGCAGCCTCCATGCTCGGCACTGAAACACGCACGATGTCGGCACCAGCCGCTTCCAGGCGCTGGATCTGCGCGACGGTCGCATCGACGTCACAGGTCTCGGTATTGGTCATGCTCTGCACTGAAATCGGCGCATCGCCGCCAACCAGAACCGAGCCCACCTTTATC
>CAYZFU010000121.1:0-10257 GCA_964477725.1 uncultured Halopseudomonas sp. | reverse complement strand
ACACCGCCCGTGCTGCTGGTTGTGCTTGAACTACCGGGCGTGCTGGAGCTGCCGGTGCTGCCAGCGGTGCTTGACGTAGTCGAGCTGCCCGGAGTGGTCGAGCCACCGGAGCTGTTCGAGGTCGTTGCTCCGCGCGCTGCCGAGGCTTCGTTGCCCATCCTGGTAGAATCAGGCATGGCGGTGCCGGACGATTGAAAATCGGGAGCGTGAGGTTCCGAATCCATCGGCATATGGCTGTAGCGCTCCTTGTCGGAGCCGTGCGATCCGTTGTGCTGCGATTCTTCCAGCCTGCGCTTGAGTTCGCAGCGACCGTTGACTGCCCGCATTATTGCCATCCCGCCGGTAGCCAGCAGCATCAAGCTGGTCAAACCACGGCCACGCAGGCCTTTCTTGACCATCAGCAGCCCGGTTACTGCGGAGGCGGCGCGCTCCCAGCCTTTCACGTTCTCGGGTGCATTCTTGTTGGATATCTGATTGAGGATCTGTTGCAGGTGCATGGCGATCATCCTGGGTTATGGAGGGTAATCAGATGACTGTCCGGCGCAGGCGTTGTTCCAGGGAGCCTGCGGCAGGCGACGAGCTACCGCTGCGTTATATTGCGCTCAGAAATCGAGGCTTGTCTGAACACCGAAGCTGCGTTGTTTTTCGTTCAAAGGTTCTCCCGCATTTGGGCGATAACTGAGCTTGCCGTGCCACAGGCGGGCAGGAGCAGTGTAAGGGTGCTCATTCACCTGTCTGACATCCTGAATATGCAGCACTTCGATTCCACGCAGCTTCACGACATCGGACACCAGTGAGCGATGGCAGCGCCACCAGAGCACTTCGGCACACATCATCGCCGTCCGGTACTGGCTGGCCAGGTCGAGCAGGATCTCCAATCCTTCATCAAACTCCTCGCTCTCCACATGATCTGCATACCCGCGAAACGATGCGTTGCGCCACCCGGTATTGGGTGTGTCCGGCAATGCCTTGCGCCGACCACCGAGCTGAGGGATGAAGCGATATTCGATGCCGTGCCCGGACAGGCTTGCACGCAGTGCATCCTCTCCGAAGTGCGGCAGACGGCGAGAGCCGGGGAAGCGTCGAACGTCGGCAATGGCTTCGATTCGATGGTGCTGCAGGAGCGCTATGAAGGCTTCGATCGGGTGAGTCGAATGTCCTATCGTCCAGATCGTTTCGGGTGCGTTCATGACGAATCGGCTCCTGATATCGGGCACGGCTGCGGCGGATATCTCCTAGAACAGATAGGTTACCGTCAGCGAGCCAAAGCGGGTTTCGGTGGTCTGGCCCTCGAACTGATCGGTGCCGATCTGATATGACAGAGACGCGCCCCAGGCGCCGCGGTTCAATGCAAGACCGGTGGACACCATGCCCCGCAAATGCTCAAGCGGCACACTGTGGCTGTCACGGAAGGTATTGCCGTTCAGCGTGATGTCGTTCAGGACGTACTGTCCACCGAGGGAAACGTACAATTGCCAGCTGGGCAGCTGCTCCAGCGCAAAAGTGTTGAGGGTCCGGGACGGAATCAGCGACACGCCGGACCATGTGGAGCGCAGCCGTGAGCCGATACGCATTGTTATACCGGTCTCTACTCCACTGATCAGGTTTCCGGCGCGAACGCTGCCGCCTGCAACGGCGTCTGTTTCCAGCGAGCCCAGCCGCCATTCAGCGAGCCGCCAGAGCCGCTGGGCGTCGATGGCGAACACTGGCTCGTTGTGCAATTGATTGTGCCAGCCTCGAGGTTCGACCGCGCCGCTGAGGCGGTGCATGAATTTCTGCGTATGCTTCGCGCCGGCAATCGGGCCGACCGCGCCAAGCGTCAGGGACAGACGGTCCGCCCGGCGCACGTCGAACGCGTAGAGAGATCCGGACCAGAGCAGTAGTCCGGCATAAGGGCGATCGTCCGGAATCAGCCGCTGCCAACCAATCTGTTCCGGTGTGTACATCGCCTGGGCTAATGAATAGCTCACCGCATGCTGGCGGTCCGGCATGTTGCCTAGATACGTATGCCCAGCGAGAAACGCGATCCAGCCCGGAAGCACGTCGCTGTTGAACGACGGCAGGTTTCGGTAGCCCCACCCCAAGCTCGCACCGTTGGTGTATCCGTCGTCTTCGTCGGCGAACAGGTCGTTCTCCAGAGTGACCTGAAGCCAGTCAGGTTGCGCTTGAGCTTCGCCAGGCAAGCAGGCGGCACCCAGCAGCAGGGCGGGGAGCAATGAGCCGCGCAGCCGCGGTGCGGCACGCAGGAGAGACACTTCGCGACACTGACAAAAGTACTTTTGCATCGGTGGGCTCCGGTCCGGTTGGGTGTTGTAGGGACAACACGAAGCGGAGAGGGTTTAATCAAAGAAGCGAAATATCGTAGCGATCTTGCGTCGATATCATGGTGATGTGAAGGGTTCATGCCGTTCATCGGCCTCGACGAAATGCACGAAACTTTCCTCTGGACGCCCCCTCAATGTAGCAGAGGCGCTTGATACTCAAGTTAGCCCTGTTAGATGTGGAGGAAATCATGACCAACGATTCCAAAGGCAATCCAGGCAACTTCGCAAACGATCGCGAGAAGGCTTCCGAGGCCGGTCAGAAGGGCGGTCAGAACAGCGGAGGCAACTTCGCCAACGATCCCCAGCGTGCTTCCGAAGCAGGTAGCAAGGGTGGCCAGAACAGCGGTGGCAACTTCGCCAACGACCGCGAAAAGGCCTCAGAAGCCGGTAAGAAAGGTGGCCAGAATAGCCACAGCGGCGGCCGAAACAGCTAAACCGTCAAGACGGGGGCGAGAGCCCCCGTTGTTTTGCCCGGCACGCTTGCCCAACTGAATCTCTCTGCAGCGGTACCTGCAAGCGACCCGTTCAGCGTTTCCCCATCGACCGGCGTGTTCCCCTTGGCGCCATACCGATCCGCTTCTCGTGGTGCGCAGTGCTGGTTTGATTGTGCCACTGAGACGAAGTCTTCTTCCGCTCCAGCGCCTGGCTGGAAAATAGTGCTTTCATATCGAGTCCAACAGCGGGTTTCTGTGCTGCGGCCTGAGCGGTATGCTCCTGGTCAGCGTCCGTGGTGTTCGATTCGATATGCATTTGAAGATCGTCGATTTGCAGTGAGGGCGGCGAGTATAGCCGTTTCGAATGGAAGTCGACGGATGGCGCGAAATTTTTTCTTCAGCTCGTGCCGGCACCGCCGATACTGACCTAGCTCCGTACAGAGCAGAGACCGGCCGCCGCTGCATGGGACCTACATCGGCTGGCCCACCGTTCGATCCAATCCGTTCAGACAGGAAGACAGCACCGATTGGTTAGTAAAGGAAAGGCATGAACTCCGGCAAGTTGACGCATCTTATTTACACCAGTATGGCCGCGCCACAATTCGACGCGACGCAGCTTGAACCGTTGCTCAAGCAGGCAAGAGACAACAATCAACGAATCGCTGTGACTGGTATGTTGCTGTATAGCGATGGCAATTTCTTCCAAGTCCTGGAAGGCGAAGAACCGCTGCTTTTCAAGCTGTTTGAAATCATATCGACTGACTCGCGTCACAGGAAAGTGGTCAAGATTCTTCAAGAGCCAATCGCCCGGCGCGCTTTCTCGGACTGGAGTATGGGTTTTGCCGAGGTTGACCCGTCCGAGTTCCAACAAGTGGAGGGTCTGAATGATTTTTTCCAGCGTGGCCAGTCGTTTGTCGCATTGAAGCAGGGACGAGCGAAACGCCTGTTATCGGCCTTCGTTGATGGCCGCTGGCGCGCCCGACTGGGCGGTACGACATCATGAAGTTGTTGGAGGGGTTGTCTGCGCAAACCGTCCCATTCACTTTCGCTTTCCAACCGATCATCGACGCGGGTCCCGGCAAGGTTTATTCACACGAAGCACTGGTACGCGGCCTCGAGAACCAATCCGCCTACAGCGTCATCAGTCGGTATGGTAGGGACCAGATGCCGGCGTTCGACGCGCTATGTCGCGCCAGGGCGATCGAAGTTGCGGCTGGAATAGGGCTGGACACCGATCTGAACCTGAATTTTCTACCGCGCGCCGCATCTGATCCGTTCGCTGGCCTGGATTCGACGTTGGCGGCGGCCGAGCTTCACAGCTTTTCGGTGGATCGAATCATCATCGAGGCCACCGAAGGCGAGGCCTTTGGTGACCCGGCGAGGTTCGCCGAGGTGGTGAACGAGTACCGCCGGGTTGGTATGCGTCTGGCGATCGATGACTTCGGTGCCGGCTATGCCGGCCTGAACCTGCTCGCGGAATTCCAGCCGGACATCGTCAAGCTGGACATGGGGCTGGTGCGTGGAGTCGACTCGCACGGGCCGCGACAGGCAATCCTGCGCGGTATCGTCCAGGTGTGCTGTGACCTGGGGATAGAGCTGATTGCCGAAGGCGTGGAAACGGTTGAAGAGTTTTCCTGGTTCAGTGATCACGGCGTCACGCTTTTCCAAGGTTATTTGTTCGCGAAACCCGCGTTCGAGGCCGCCCCTCCATTTCGCATCCCGGCGCGACAGGCTTAGCTGCGCCGGGACGGGCTTTTTTCAGGTACCGCTTTGGCCGGTCTGTTGAAGGAAGGCAGCGATTCGATCGAGCGCGTGATCAGCTGACCTGAGCACGCCGGTATTGGCCTGAAAGACATGCCACAGGGCAGGGTAGTATTCGAGCTGAACCGAAACGCCGGCGGCTCGTGCCTTTTCCGCTAGTCGAAAACTGTCGTTGAGCAGGATTTCGTCTTCCGCCACCTGTATCAAGAGCGGAGGCAAGCCGGCCAGGTCCCCGTAGATTGGTGACAGCCCAGGATCCTTCCTGGAAGTGCCGGCGGGGCAGTAGGCGTCGGTTGCCTGTTCAATCCAGCTCCTGTTCAACAGCGGATCGCCAGCAGGCGGCTCGTGCAGGTGCTCGGCGGTGAAATCGACCACCGGAGACAGGCAGACCAGCGCACCAGGCGACGGTAGCCCCAGCTCTTTCAGCCTGAGCGCGGTAACCAGAGCCAGATTCCCGCCTGCCGAATCGCCGGCGAGGGTGATGTTCGCCGGGCGATAACCCCGCGCCAGCAGAACCTGGTACGCAGCGACGGCATCGTCGCGAGCCGCAGGATAGGGATACTCCGGTGCCAGACGGTAATCCAGGGCGCAAACGCTTGTGGAACTGCGGCGGGCTATGCCAGCACAGATTCCGCGATGCGTGGCCGGCGAACCGATCAGGTACGCACCGCCATGCAAATAGAGCGCAACCGTCTCGCCAGCATGTTCGGGCCGATGCCATTCGCAGGCGCGCCCGGCAATCACTTCCGCCGTCCGACTGACGTCCTTGGCGACCGGCATGCCGCTGGTCATCAGTCGCAGGATGGCGCGCTGGGTGGCTATCGGAACCGGCGGACGGATCATGCCGCGGAACATCGATTTCATCGACCCGCGCAACAGGTTCTGCACGACAGGCTGGTCGCTTGCCGGCGCAGTGTAGTCAACGTGCACATTCATAGTCGGACATCTCCGGTTTGCGGGTCAGCCGGCGATAACTGAACGTGTAGCCGGGCCAGTTATTGGTTTGCTTGCCCTCGGCGGTCTGGTACCAGCTGGTACAGCCACGGCTCCAGACGGTCTCGCTCGCGGCCTCCTGAATGTCCACATTGAAGGCGCCCTGTACTTCCGGACGTACGTCCATGTAACGCAAGCCTCGGCGGTGCAGCGTCTGCAGGCAGCCAATGACATAGTTGAACTGGCTCTCGAGCATGTAGATGATCGAGTTGTGCCCCAGGTTGGTGTTCGGACCATAGAGAATGAACAGGTTGGGGAAGCCGCTGATGCTGATGCCCTTGTAGGCTTCGGCGCCGGCGCGCCAGGCGTGATTCAGCTCCTGCCCGTCGCGTCCGGTAATGGCCATCGGAGCGAGAAACTCGGTCGCGGCAAAACCTGTTCCATATATCAATACGTCCGCCTCGTGCAGCTCGCCATCACTGGTGCGTACGCCGTCAGGTTCTATCCGCTCGATCCGGTCGGTGACGATGTCGACATTGGGTCGATCGAGAGCCGGGTAAAAATCGTTACTGATGAGGATGCGCTTGCAGCCGATCGGGTAGTCCGGGACCAGCTTGGCGCGCTTGACGGGATCGGTCACGCCCTGCTGCAGATGCTTGTAGAAGGCCTTTTCGGTGGACTTCATCATCTGCGGATAACTGATGAAAGCCAGTGCCCTTGATTCGTGAGCCATATACTGCAGCCCGCGCGCGAGCTTCTGCAGCGCTGGCCAGGCCTGCAACCGCCGGTGGTCGCGCTGGCTGTAGCTGCGGTCCGCCTTGGGAATGACGTATGGCGCGCTGCGCTGGAAAATAGTCAGATGACTGGCCTTTGGCGCGATCTGCGGAACGAACTGGATAGCCGACGCGCCGGTACCGATTACTGCCAGCCGTTTCCCCTCGAGGTCTACGTCGTGTCTCCATTCGGCAGAATGAAAGGCGTCCCCAGCGAAGCTCTCCAGCCCGGGAATAGACGGATACAGCGGCCGGTTGAGCTGGCCACAGGCACTCACCAGCGCTCGCGCTCTGATCTCTTCGCCCTGGCCAGTGGTTACGTACCAGAGGCCGCTTTTCTCGTCGAATCGCGCTGCAGTCACTTCGCAGTCGAGGCGTAGGCGGGGGGCAAGATAATATTTGCGCACGCAATGCCGGATGTATTGGTGGATCTCCTCCTGCCTGGCGTAGCGCGTTGACCAGTCTGGCTTGGGCTCGAATGAATACGAATACAAATGCGAGGGCACATCGCACGCTGCCCCCGGGTAGCTGTTGTCACGCCAGGTTCCGCCGACGTCGTTGCCTTTTTCCAGTATCAGCCAATCGCTGATGCCTGCCTGGTCGAGCCGGATGGCCAGACCGACGCCGCCGAAACCTGCGCCTATTATCACTGCGCTCAGGGGCGTTGCTGCCTGTTCGTCAATGCTCATGGTTCGAACTCGGTGAGATGAGTACTACGTGACCACGGCCACGCCTGAGTATCGATACTAGGCGACAGTAACATGGGTTTCGCCCCCTCCGATGGGGGAGGGCTGGAACGGTCGGCACATACTGCATCAGCTTCGCTGCGGATCCGCCCTCGCAACACAATCACCCCGGGTTTGCCCCGGTTGGAACCCGCAAAGGGTAGGCCTAGAATGCATCTCTCCCTTGCCGAAATGTAGAGCTATGCCGACCATTATCCCGATTCGCTACGCCGAGACCGACACGCTGAGCCTGCGTCAGCTCGATGAGCTCAATGGGGTCGAGAAGGGCACCAGCTTTCGCGCATTCAAGGCCTGCCGTAACGCACTGGTCGAAGGGATCGACTATTTCCACCTGTCAGCTCAGGACCACGAGTCGTTCATCAACGAACTCAAGGCAGCCGGACACGTCTACGGCACCACCGTTCACCTCCTTCTGTTTACTCGTTCAGGTTACGAGCGTGTTCGGCGAAGCGCCGCGTCGCGTTCCTTGCAATGATGGCAGTTTGATACAAGTTATTGAAATATCTGAAAATATTTTCATTATCCATTAAAGCTCGTCGCGTTACGGTCGATATCTGACGCAATTCCGGGCCGCTACCCGGTGCACCGATATCTGCCGAGACCCTCCATGCTGAAAACATCGATACGCGCACGTACGCTGGCTCTTCTGGCTGGCAGCCTGGCTCTGCTTCTGGTCATCGCTTTGGTCAGTTTCAGCGTACTGTCATCCAAAGTGAACGCTTACATGCATCTGGTCCATGGCCCGTTGTACGCAAGCGAGCTCATCGACCGTGCCAGCGGCCAGTTCAAGACGCAGATACAGGAATGGAAGAACGTATTGCTGAGAGGCAAGGACCCGGCGACGCTCGACAGGTACTGGAGTGCTTTCCAGACGCAAGAGCAAAGCGTGCAGGCGACGCTGAACGAGCTCGGAGCGCTCAACGGCATTCCGCCGGAGGTCGAGAGTGCCGTAGAGCAACTTCGTGCAGAACACTCACGTCTGGGCGTTGCGTATCGTTCAGGGCTGAATGCTTTCGTCGCCTCCGGCCACGATCATCAGGCCGGCGACAGGGCAGTCAAAGGCGTGGACCGCGCGACTTCGGAACAGATGGCAGAACTGGTGCGCTCGCTGCGAAAAAGTGCCGAGGAGCAGGCTCTGCACATCGATGAGAGTGCCGACAGGGCTGTGTTGCTCGGCATTATTGTGTTGGCTGCTTCCGGGCTCGGCTTGATCGTGATCAGCGCCTGGCGGATCGACCAGATACTGGTCGCCCCGATCCGCATGCTTACCGAGCGCATCGACTCGTTGAGCCGGGGCCGTCTGGGACAACAGATTACCACCGACCGTGTCGATGAGCTTGGCCAGTTGACCAGCGCTGCCAACACGCTGACCGACTTCCTTCGCGAAACGTTTCAACAGTTGCAGACCAGCGGGGCCGAGCTCGACGAAGCCAGCGGCGCGCTGAATTCGGTCGCAACCACCATAGCTGCCGGAACCCGTGACCAGTTTAGTCGTACAGATCAGGTCGCCACGGCCATGGAAGAAATGTCGGCAACCGCACAGGACGTGGCACGGCACGCGGCGGCTGCGGCGGCATCAGCCGATGCTGCCGAACAGGCAGCGCAGCGCGGTGATGTGGTCATGCAGGCGACGGTGGCTTCGATCGAAAGCGTGCGCAAGGGGATCGCCGCGACGGCTGCGGTGATCCAGCAACTGGAAAGCGACAGTGGCCGTATCGGACAGGTGCTGGACGTGATCCGCGGGGTCGCTGAGCAGACCAATCTCCTGGCACTCAACGCTGCTATCGAAGCCGCGCGGGCGGGAGAGGCCGGCCGCGGGTTTGCCGTAGTGGCCGATGAAGTACGGACCCTGGCGCAGCGTACGGCAGCATCGACCGCCGAGATCAATCAGATCATCGCCGCAGTGCAGCAAGGCGCGCTGGACGCGGTGGGCGCGATCGAATCCGGCCAGCAGCAAAGCGAAAAAGGGCTGGACGAAGTCATTCAGGCGGGTGATGCGCTCCGGCAGATCACCGTAGCGGTCGAGGCGATCCGGGACATGAATCATCAGATCGCCACGGCCGCGGAAGAGCAGAATGCCGTTGTCGACGATATCACTTGCAATCTTTCCCAGATTCGCGAGATCGGCAGTGTCAACCAGCAGAATGTCGAACGCACCGCGACCGCCAGCGAGCGACTGCATGCCATTTCGGCCGACATGGGCAAGTTGACCGCCCGTATCGTTCAGTAAGTGGAGGAAGGCCCGCCGCGAGCTGTCCGGTCAGATCAACCGCGTGCGGCCTCGCGATACCGCTCCAGGCGTCCATCGCGTCCGAGCCGATAACGGGCCAGGTCCTCTGCCAGGAACAGCTGGCCGTGGTAGACGGATGAGGCTTCGGTGTGAATATCTCCTATGGAAGGGCTGCGCTCAGGGTTAGCCTGGTATCGCGCGCTGAAGTGCGTCAAGACCAGGTTCGGCACGCCAATCGATTCGGCGAAGGTCGCCACGGCGTAGGCGGTGCTGTGTCCGAAATCCGCTTTGCCACGCTCGGCGACCTCCCGCGTATAGGTCGCCTCGTGGACCAGCACCTGGGCTGAACGGGCGAACTCGCTGAGCAGTTCCGGTCTGTCGTTATCGCCACCGACAATTACGCGGCGCGGCTCGCGGCTGAAAATCAGGAAATCGTCGCTGCGCAGCATCCGACCGTCAAGCTCGACGTCATGACCCCGTGCCAGCCGACCCCACAACGGGCCGCGTGGCACCCCCTGTCGGTCGAGCTTGTCGACGTCGAGACGTGGATCGGGCCTGGCTTCGGTAAAACAGTAACCATAGGAGGGCACGCGATGGGAGAGTGCAATGGCCTCGGCGCGCATGTTGACGTTGCGCCATTCACCCAGCTCTTCGGTTGCATGAAAGATCAGGTCGAACGGCAAGTGTGTGCGGGACATGTGCAGCGTCGCTTCGACCCATTGCTCGATGCCATGTGGCGCGATGATTCCCAGCGGCTCGCGTCGGCCGGACATGCCGGCGCTGGCAAGCAGGCCCGGCAGGCCGTAGCAGTGATCGCCATGCACATGTGTTATGAATATCGCGCTCAGATCGTGCAGCGACAGCGGCGTGCGCAGCAGCTGGTGCTGGGTCGCCTCGCCACAATCGATCAGATACCAGCGCTTCCCGGTCTCTTCGGTCAACGCCAGCCCGCTCACGTTACGCGCGCGAGTCGGCGTGCCAGACGACGTACCCAGAAACAACAGATCCACCTGTCCCCTCGCTATATATGAACTCACTTTCGCCCGACGCTTCGGA
>CAYZFU010000120.1:0-10292 GCA_964477725.1 uncultured Halopseudomonas sp. | reverse complement strand
CAGGTTGCCAAGCTGATCGAGCGGCAGGTGATCGAGGTCGCGCCGCTGGCCTACATGCGCGGGCGCACGCTGAATAACAGCTTCATTATTCTCGACGAAAGCCAGAACACCACGCTCGAGCAGATGAAGATGTTCCTCACCCGGATCGGCTTCGGCTCCACAGCGGTGATTACCGGCGATATAACCCAGGTCGACCTGCCGCGCGGCACACGCTCGGGTCTTACTCATGTCATCGAAGTGCTCAAGGACGTTAAGGGTATCGGTTTTACTCACTTCCGCTCCAAGGACGTCGTCCGTCATCCGCTGGTACAGCGCATTGTCGAGGCCTACGACCGTTTCGATGATGCCCAGGAGCAGCGCAAGGCCAACGAACGCCGCGAACGCGAAGCCAGGGAACAGCGCGATGACGATTGAGGTCGACATTCAGCGCGCTTCCGAGGCTGCCGAGCAGCCAGACGACGAAAGCTTCATACGCTGGGCCGGGCTGGCCCTGCGTGACAAGCCCGGCCATGAACTGACCATCCGTCTGGTCGATGAGCAGGAGAGCCAGAGTCTCAATCGCGAATACCGCGACCGGGACTACCCTACCAATGTGCTCTCGTTCCCGGCCGACCTGCCCCCCGAATTGAACATTCCCTTGCTGGGAGATCTGGTCATATGCGTGCAGGTGGTTCAGCGCGAGGCCGTCGAACAGCGCAAATCTGCCGAATCGCATTGGGCCCACATGGTCATCCACGGATGCTTGCATTTGCTCGGGTATGACCATATAGACGATGCAGAAGCCGAGGAGATGGAAACTATCGAGCGCCAGCTGATGGCTGAGCTCGGGTTCCCCGATCCTTATGTTGCCAACGATGAGTAAGGACCGATGAGCGAAGATCGATCGACCAATGGACACAAGTCCTGGCTGGACAGACTGGTCCAGGCTTTTGTCCACGAACCCCAGAGTCGCCAGGAATTGCTGGAGCTGCTGCGCGAGGCGCACGCCAACGATGTTCTGGATATAGAGGCGCTGTCGATCATCGAAGGCGCCCTGCAGGTTTCCGACATGCAGGTGCGCGACATCATGATCCCGCGGTCGCAGATGACCACCATCAAGGCCACCCAGTCGCCCCGTGAGTTCCTGCCGGGCGTGATCGAGGCAGCGCACTCGCGCTATCCGGTGATCGGAGAAAGCGTCGATGAAGTTCTGGGCATCCTGCTGGCCAAGGATCTGCTGCCGCTGCTGCTGGAAGACAATACCGATCGCTTCAACATCAAGGACCTGCTGCGCCCGGCAACATGCGTACCGGAATCCAAGCGCCTGAACGTGCTGCTCAAGGAGTTTCGCTCCACACGCAATCACATGGCGATTGTCATTGATGAATACGGCGGCGTATCAGGCCTGGTGACGATCGAAGACGTTCTGGAACAGATCGTTGGCGACATCGAAGACGAGCATGACGTCGACGAGGACAGCTACATCAAACCGCTGCCCAGCGGGGATTATCTGGTCAAGGGTCTGACGCCCATCGAGGACTTCAACGAGCGCTTCGAAACCGAGTTCCCCGATGAAGAGTTCGACACCGTCGGCGGACTGGTGATGAATGCGTTCGGCCATCTACCCAAGCGCAACGAAGTGGTAGAGCTGGACGGCTTCCGCGTACGCGTGCTCAACGCCGATAGTCGCCGCGTCCACCTGCTGCGAGTAACCGTAGTCAATCCCTGAGGCCTGTCCGGCATTGCTGACCCACTTCCTTGATCGCCTGCAGGCTCCGGGCTGGCCTGGCCATCTGTTGGCCGTGCTCGCAGGCGCACTGTCCACCCTGGCATTGACGCCTTTCGATATCTGGCCACTGGGCCTGGTCTCGGTGGCGCTGCTGTATTGGCTGCTGGCCCGCCTGTCCGGTGCTCAAGCCGCGCTACGCGGCTGGGCCTGGGGCGTGGGGCTCTTCGCCAGCGGCGTGTCCTGGGTCTATGTAAGCATTCACGTGCACGGATACGCGCCCGCGTGGCTGGCCGCACTGCTCACCGGATTATTCGTCGCGTCGCTGGCGCTGTTGCCGGCAGCAATGGCCTGGCTCTGGGCTCGCTGGCTGCGCCCGCGGCACTCCGGCTGGCTTTCGGTGTTCGGCTTTGCTGCGCTGCTGATCGGCCAGGAGATCTTTCGCGGCTGGTTTCTCACTGGTTTCCCCTGGCTTTATCAGGGCTACGCCCATACCGATACCTGGCTGGTCGGCTGGGCGCCTCTGGGCGGAGTGTGGCTGACCGGTTATCTGAGCGTACTCACCGGCTGCCTGCTCATCGAGCCAAGGGTATGGCGCGGGATCCGCTGCGCGGCGACCACGGCCGTGCTGATCGCCACCCTCTGGCTTGGCGGGCTGGGACTTGCCCAGGTGGAATGGACCCGGCCAGTCGGCGATCCACTGTCTGTCGCTCTGGTCCAGGCCGACATCGCCCAGGCACGCAAGTGGGATCCGGCGCATATCGACCATACGCTGATGCTATATCGTGACCTGAGCTATGCCCAGGCGCCGACCGACATCCTGGTCTGGCCAGAAACCGCGGTTCCTCTGCTGGAAAGCAACGCACGCGGTTTCGTTCAGGGCGTTGCGGCGAACCTGGCCGAGCGCGGCACCACGCTGATCACCGGTATACCAGTCGACGCCTACGAAACCGACGGTACCATGCGCATCTATAACGGCATCATGGTCGCCAAACCGGAGCCGGATATTTACCTCAAGCACAAGCTGGTGCCCTTTGGCGAATACGTGCCATTGGAAGACTGGTTGCGCGGCTTGATCGCCTTCTTCGACCTGCCCATGTCGAGCTTTACGCGCGGACCTGCAGATCAACCGCCGTTGCACGCCGCCGGCTACCGTCTGGCCCCGCTGATCTGCTATGAAACGGTCTATCCTGCCTTCACCGCGAAGTTGGCTGCACAAAGCGAACTGCTGATTTCAATCAGCAACGACAGCTGGTTCGGACATTCCATCGGGCCGCTGCAGCATCTGCAGATGGCGCGCATGCGCTCGATCGAGAGCGGGCGCTGGATGATGCGCGGAACCAACAACGGCGTCACCGCGCTAATCGACGACCGCGGAGTCGTTCGGGCGCGCATTCCGCAGTTCCGGAAAGCCACCCTCAGCGGCTGGGTACAGCCGCGGGAGTCGCTTACGCCTTACCTGCGTGCGGGAAGCTGGCCGCTTGGCGTGCTGGTGATACTCACCCTAGTGATATGTATCTGGCAGCGTCGGCGGGCGCGGTAAGGCTCGATCCACCTCCAGCGTATCCAGGATTCGACGAAGCAGATTCGCATCTTCGGGCGAGAGTCCGCTCAGTTCAAGTTCGGTTGGACCGCTACCTTGCCCGGTCAACCATTGACGAGTGCGCGCCATGTCCAGCGCCTGGTCGAGTCGTCGCAACAAACGCCCGTAGGATGAATCCCGGTTCCAGCACATCAAGGGCTCCGGTTCCGGTGTTTTCATATTGGGTCTCCTCTTTGGTAAACGACGCGGCGCCCCGGCCGCTACTGTCTTTGAGCATAGACGCGCGGCACCGCGCTACCGTGGCCCGGCGACGAATGGCATACGACTACCTGCGACCGGTCTCGTGGTGTATCCTGCGGCATTACTTTTTCGTGACGCCGACGAGCCCAGCTAAGCCCATACCATGCAAGAACAGTATTTTCCCCGTGAGATAGAAGCCGCCGCTCAGACCGACTGGAACACCAGTGATGCATTCAAGGTCACTGAGAATCCTTGTCAGGACACGTACTATTGCCTGTCCATGTTCCCCTACCCCAGCGGCAAACTGCACATGGGGCACGTGCGCAACTACACCATCGGTGACGTGATCGCGCGCTACCAGCGCATGCAAGGCAAGAACGTGTTGCAGCCAATGGGCTGGGATGCCTTCGGCATGCCGGCGGAAAACGCCGCGATGAACAACAGGGTTGCCCCGGCCAAATGGACTTACGACAACATCGACTACATGCGCAACCAGCTCAAGAGCCTGGGGCTCGCCATTGACTGGTCGCGCGAGTTCGCTACCTGCCGGCCCGAATACTATCGCTGGGAACAATGGCTGTTCACCCGCCTGTTCGAAAAGGGCGTGATCTATCGCAAAAATGGCACGGTGAACTGGGACCCGGTCGACCAGACGGTACTGGCGAACGAGCAGGTCATCGACGGCAAGGGCTGGCGTTCCGGCGCGGAAATCGAAAAGCGCGAAATCCCCATGTATTACTTCCGCATTACCGATTATGCGGAAGAACTGCTGAGTTCACTGGACGATCTGCCCGGTTGGCCAGAGCAGGTCAAGACCATGCAGCGCAACTGGATCGGCAAGTCGGTGGGAATGGAAGTAGCCTTCCCGTACGACTCCGGGTCAATCGGCGAAGACGGCCGACTCAAGGTGTTCACCACCCGGCCGGATACGCTGATGGGTGCGACCTACGTCGCGGTGGCCGCCGAGCATCCGCTGGCGACCCAGGCCGCGACCGACAATCCGCGTCTGCAGGCCTTCATCGATGAATGCAAGCGTGGTGGCGTAGCCGAAGCCGACATCGCCACCCAGGACAAGAAAGGCATGCCCACCGGGCTGTTCGTGCGCCATCCGCTGACGGACGAGAAACTGCCGGTCTGGGTCGCCAACTATGTGCTGATGAGCTACGGCGAAGGCGCCGTCATGGCCGTGCCGGCACACGACGAGCGCGACTTCGCCTTCGCCACCCAGTATGACCTGCCGATCAAGCCGGTGGTGCGTACTTCCGCAGGCGATACCACCCCTGCCCCATGGCAAGACGCGTATGCCGAGAAAGGCCCGCTGATCAACTCGGAAGAATTCGATGGGCTGGATTTTGCCAGCGCCTTCACCGCCATCGGCGAGGTACTCAAACAGAAGGGTCTGGGCGACGCCCGCACCCAATTCCGGTTGCGTGACTGGGGCATCAGCCGTCAGCGCTACTGGGGCTGCCCGATCCCCATCATCCACTGCGAGAAGTGTGGTGACGTGCCGGTACCGGAAGACCAGCTCCCCGTCGTGTTGCCCGAAGACGTCGTTCCGGACGGCGCGGGCTCGCCGCTGGCGCGTATGCCCGAGTTTTATCAATGCACCTGCCCGCGTTGTGGCAGCGCCGCACGACGCGAAACCGACACCATGGACACCTTCGTCGAAAGCTCCTGGTACTTTGCCCGCTATGCCTCGCCGCACTACCAGCAGGGCATGGTCGACCCGGTCGCGGCGAATCACTGGCTGCCCGTCGATCAATATATCGGCGGGATCGAGCACGCCATTTTGCACCTGCTCTATGCGCGCTTCTTCCACAAGCTGATGCGCGACGAGGGGCTGGTGGATTGCGACGAGCCATTCAAGAACCTGCTTACTCAGGGCATGGTGATTGCCGAGACCTATTACCGGCTCGCCGAGAATGGCGGCAAGATCTGGTTCAACCCCGCCGATGTACAGGTCGAGCGCGACGCCAAAGGCAAGATCGTGGCCGCACGTCTGGCCAGTGACGGCCAGCCGGTGGAAATCGGCGGCGTCGAGAAGATGTCGAAATCGAAGAACAACGGTGTCGACCCGCAGTCGATGATCGACCAGTACGGCGCCGATACCTGCCGTCTGTTCATGATGTTCGCCTCGCCGCCGGACATGAGCCTGGAGTGGTCCGATTCCGGCGTCGAGGGCGCGAACCGCTTCCTGCGCCGGGTATGGCGTCTCGCCCAGCAGCATGTTCAGAGCGGGGTCGCTCCGGCGCTGGATACCGCTACGCTGACTGACCAGCAGAAGGATGCGCGCCGCGCGATCCATCTGGCGATTCGCCAGGCTTCGCAGGATATTGGCCAGAACCACAAGTTCAACACCGCCATCGCTGCGGTCATGACGCTGATGAACGTGCTGGAAAAATTGCCTCAGGACAGCGGGCAGGACCGCGCACTGCTGCAGGAGGGGCTGGAAACGGTAATCCTGTTGCTTGCTCCGATCACTCCGCATATCAGTCACGGCCTGTGGCAGCAACTTGGGCATACCGACGCGATAATCGACGCGCGCTGGCCTCAGCTCGACGAGGCGGCGCTGATTCAGGACACCCTGCAGCTGGTAATCCAGGTCAATGGCAAGCTGCGTGGGCACATGGAAGTCGATGCCGACGCCAGCCGCGAGACAGTTGAGGCGATGGCGCGGGAAAACGAGAACGTACAGCGCTTTACCGAAGGCCTGAGCATCCGCAAGGTGATCGTCGTGCCCGGCAAACTGGTCAACATCGTCGCCAACTAACATGCATCGGAGAGCCGTGATGGCCGCTAAACGTCCTCGTTTTCTGTTGGGTTGCATGCTCGGTCTGAGCCTGCTCATGGGTGGCTGCGGCTTCCAGCTTCGCGGCACCGGCGTGGATAGCATCAACCTCGACCAGCTGTACCTGACCACCACCCGGCCCGACAGCACCATCTACCGCGAGACACGTCAGAACCTCGAGGCTGAGGGCGTGCGGCTCACGCCAACGGCACCCTACAACCTGCAACTGATCGACGAGCGCACTGACCGGGTCGCCGTCAGCTACACCGGACGAGCCACCGCCGCCGAGATTGAATTGCGCAGTTCGGTGACCTATATCATCACCGACTCGCAAGGCCGCCCGCTGATTGGCCCGGAAACCCTGCGCACCGAACGCGTTTACGTGAATGACCGCAATAACGTCATCGGCACGAACGAAGAAGAGGAACTGTTGCAGCGTGAAATGCAGCGCGACCTTACCCGCCAGTTACTGTTCCGCCTGTCGTCGCTGACCGAATCCGAGTTGTCGGCACGGGAGCAGGCGCTTGACCGGCAGCTGCCCTGATCGGTCGTGAAACTCAACGCAGGTCAGCTAGCACGTCAGCTTCCCGCAGAGCTGGTACCCGTCTATGTCATCAGCGGTGACGAGCCGCTGCTGATCGGCGAGCTCGCTGACCAGATCCGGCAGGCGTGCAGAGCCGCAGGCTGTGAAGAACGCGACGTCTACCACGCCGAACGCGGCTTCGACTGGTCGCAGCTTTACGACGCCAGCCATAGCCTCTCGCTTTTCGCTCAGAAACGCCTGATCGAACTGCGCATCCCCAGCGGCAAGCCAGGCGACGAAGGTGCCAGGGCGCTGCTGGCCTGGCTGGACGACCTTCCGCAAGACGTTACCCTGCTCATCACCCTTCCCAAGCTCGACGGCAGCACCCAGCGCAGCAAATGGGCGAAGGCTCTGATCGAGCATCCGCACACCCGTTTCGTCCAGGTCTGGCCTGTCGAGGCGGCGCAACTGCCGGCATGGATGCGCGATCGTCTGGCCGCCGCTGGCATCCAGGCACAGCCCGATGCGCTTGAGCTGCTCAGTGCCCGTGTCGAAGGCAATCTGCTCGCCGCCGCACAGGAGATAGAGAAACTCAAGCTGTTCTGTCAGGGTCAGGTGCTGGATCTGGAAACCGTGACCCAGGTAGTCGCCGACAATGCCCGTTACGACGTGTTCGGCCTGGCCGACGCGATGCTCCAGGGGCACGCCCAACATGCCGTGCGTATACTCGCAGGACTTCGCGGCGAAGGCGTCGAAGCGCCGGTCATCCTCTGGTCACTTACCCGGGAACTGCGCAGCCTGGCCGGCATGGCTGAAGAGCTTGCACGAGGGATACCGCTGGAGCGAGTGTTCGCCAGCCAGCGGCCGCCGGTCTGGGACAAGCGCAAGCCGCTGCTGGCCCGGGCGCTGAAACGTCATCCGCAATCTGCCTGGTCGCAGTGGCTGATGCTTGCCCAGCAAGCTGATGAACAGATAAAGGGCCAGCATCCCGGCTCTCCCTGGGATGCATTGACCCGCATCGTTGTTGAGACATCCGGTACGCGATTGGCGCTGTAACCTGAACCCTGTCACATTCCCTGCCGAACCATCCCCCTCCCCGGCTGACTAACCTACTGAAGTTTTCGCGAGCCATTTCTGGCTGTCGTCGCACAGGACAACATGGGAAGCGCTGTTTCGGTGCCTGGCTGTACTCAGCGCCCCCGGGAATAAAAAAATGGATATCAATCGTAAGAGCCCCGCCGATATCGACAAGCAGCATTACGATATGGTGGTAATCGGGTCCGGTTTCGGATCCTCGTTTTTCCTCTCCGAAGCACTCAAGCACATCAAGGGCCGGGTACTCATCGTCGAATGGGGCGACTATCACCCCTGGGCGTGGCAGATACAGAATCAGCTCAATACGGTCATACCCACCGCTGAAACCTACGCCAACCGTAGCGAAAAACCGTGGAACACTACCATCGCGCTCGGCGGCGGCATGAACTGCTGGTTCTCGCAGACACCGCGCCTGCATCCGAGCGATTTCGCGACCCAGTCACGCTACGGAATCGGGCATGACTGGCCGATCAGCTATGACGATCTGGAGCCCTACTATTGTCAGGCCGAGCAGATCATGTCGATCGCTGGTGATGAGGACATGCACCAAGTGCTGCCGCGCAGCCAGCCCTTCCCACAGCCACCGCACAAGGGATCGTCAATCGACGAAATCATGAAGCAGGCGATGCCCGACCGTCATTTCATCATGCCCACAGGGCGCGCACGGGTCGCTACCGGCAACCGCAGCGCGTGCTGTGCCAATGCCACTTGCAACCTGTGTCCGGTAAACGCCAAGTTCACCGCCGAAAACGGTTTCAGCGACCTATACAGCCATCCTCAGGTCGACGTTTGTCTGAAGACCGAGGTGCGAACACTGGAAAGCCAGGGCGGCGCCATTCGTAGCGCAACCCTGCGCTCGGAAGGAGCCGAGTTCGTCATTCATGGAGATCTTTTCGTACTGGGCGCCAACGCCATCCAGAGCCCGGCGATTCTGTTGCGCTCGGGCATCGAGCACGGCGATACCGGTCGCGGCCTGCACGAACAGGTTGGCCTCGACGTTGAGGTATATCTCAACGGCCTCGGCAACTTCGATGGCAGTACCATCACCACAGGACTCAACTATTCCTTTTACGACGGCGACTTCCGTCGCGAGCGTTCGGCGTGTCTGGTCTACTTCGAAAACCGTTGGCCGCACGGATTGCGCATGGAGCCCGGCCGCTGGAACGAAACCTTGCCCTTGATGCTGGTTAGCGAAGATCTGCCCAACCCTGACAGCCGCGTGACAGTCGATTCCGACAACGGTCAGGCCTTGATCGATTATGCGGGCGAGTCGGAATACGCCGAGCGCGGGATTCAGCATGCATTTGATCGTCTGGGCGAGCTGCTCGCGCCGCTACCGGTGGAAACCATCGAGGCGCGGCGCAAGCGACTGACCGAGTCGCACGTGCAGGGCACCCTGCGCATGGGCGAAAACGGCGACGGCTCCGTCGTCGATGCCAGCATGGTGCATCACACGATGCGCAATCTGGTGGTGGTGGGTACGTCTACGTACCCGAGCTGCTCGCCAGCCAACCCGAGTCTCACCGCCGCAGCCCTTTCGCTGCGCGCGGCGGATCTGCTGTTCAGCTGAGGAGGTGATATGAACCGTCGCCAGTTTCTTGCCCTGTCCGCGGCCGGCGTGACCGTAGCGGCTGTGGGCTCGGCCGCCTGGCTTTACGAAGATGAAAACGATTTCATCATGGGACTGGTGCGCCAGTACACCGGTGACTTTCGCATGGAGCGCTCGCAGCGCGAACGCTTCGTGGAAGACGTGACCGCCCGCTACGGTGATCTGAAGACCGCAGCGCTGATCGGGCTGCACAAGGTTCGCGACCACACCGGGGCAGGCATCGATTATACCGACGAGCGAGTCGAATGGTTCGAGCGACGAATCGTCAGCGAGTTCGTCACATCCACCGATTACGTGCGCAAACAGGGCGAAGCGAATCCGACTCTCACATATTTCGGCATTCACACACCCTGCACCAATCCGTACGCCCGCTTCAGCTGACGCGCCGGTAGCCCTGGGGCATCCCTTCGCGCGATAGCACCCACTGCCAGAGCTGAATGTCGCGGGCGCGAAAAGCGCCCGCGCAGGACAGCAGATAATAGCGCCACATACGGTAGAACCGCTCACCCAGGCGATCGGCAAAGCGTGGCCAGGCAGTCTCGAAATTGGCATGCCAGGCCATCAAGGTGCGATCATAATCTGCGCCGAAGTTATGCAGGTCCTCGACGACGAACAGGTTGTCCACCGCGTCACCGATCTGCCCGAGCGAAGGCAGGTCTCCGTTGGGGAAGATGTACCTGTCGATCCACGGATCCGGCACGCTGTGACGCAGATTCTTGCCGATCGTGTGCAATAGAAATAACCCCCCATCGCCGAGACAACGGTGTGCGACCTCCATGAATACACGGT
>CAYZFU010000119.1:0-10316 GCA_964477725.1 uncultured Halopseudomonas sp. | reverse complement strand
GATTTTCGTGTACGGCGGCACCATCAAACCCGGAGCGAATCACACCGACATCATCTCGGTGTTCGAAGCTGTTGGGCAGCACGCCAAGGGTGACATCGACCTGGTCGAGGTGCAGCAGATCGAGGAAACCGCGATCCCCGGCCCCGGCTCCTGCGGCGGTATGTACACCGCCAACACCATGGCGTCGGCGATCGAGGCGCTGGGCATGTCCCTGCCTGGCTCTTCAGCACAGAACGCGGTATCGCTCGACAAGAGCGAAGACTGCATCAATGCCGGGCGACAGGTCCTTGAGCTGCTGAAACAGGACATCAAGCCCAGCGACATCATGACTCGCAAGGCTTTTGAGAACGCCATCCGGGTCGTTATCGCCCTCGCCGGCTCGACCAACGCCGTGCTGCATTTGCTGGGTATGGCGCACGCGGTCGGCGTTGAACTATCCCTCGACGACTTTACCGAGCTGGGCAAGACCACTCCGGTGCTGGCCGATCTGCGCCCCAGCGGCCAGTACATGATGTCCGAGCTGGTAGCGATCGGCGGCATTCAACCATTGATGAAGCGCCTGCTGGATGCGGGACTACTGCATGGCGATGCGCTAACCGTGACCGGCAAGACGCTTGCCGAAAACCTCGCGGACGTGCCGGACTATCCGCCAGGGCAGGAGATCATCAGGCCCTTCTCCAATCCGGTGAAACCCGATTCGCATCTGGTCATCCTGCACGGCAACCTGTCCCCGGAGGGTGCCGTCGCGAAGATCACTGGCAGGGAGGGTCTGCATTTCAAGGGCACGGCCCGGGTGTATCACGGCGAAGAAGCGGCGCTGGCCGGGATCCTCGGCGGCGAGGTCGTGGCGGGTGATGTATTGGTGATCCGTTACGAAGGGCCGAAAGGCGGTCCGGGCATGCGCGAGATGCTTTCGCCCACCTCGGCCATCATGGGCAAGGGCCTGGGAAAGGACGTCGCACTGATCACCGACGGTCGTTTCTCGGGTGGCTCGCATGGGTTCGTTGTCGGGCACATTACCCCGGAAGCCTACGAAGGCGGGCCGATTGCCCTGGTCGAGGACGGTGACCCGATAAGCATCGATGCCGAGAGCCGGCAGATCACGCTGGACATCGGCGCGGATGTTCTCGCCGAACGCAGACGACGCTGGCAGCGCCCACCAGCCAACTACACACGAGGAGTGCTGGCGAAGTACGCGAAACTGGTATCCAGCGCCTCGGAAGGAGCGGTGACCGACAAATGAGTCGCTACGTGGACGACGCCGTGCCAGCGGCCTGCGCATCGTAACGTTGCGACGCGGCGTCGAGCCACGCGTCGAGATCCTTGCGTCTGACTTTCAGGCGCTGCGCCTCGGCAAGTTTTTCCAGCATGAATGCCTGCTTGATCGGGTCCTTGCCCGCCAGCGACAACGCCAGGTCACGCTGCGACCACCGTCGAATCAGCACGAATATCCACCAATGGAAGGCCAGTCCGGCCAGAGTGATGATCGCGATAATGAAGTAATCCATAGAGCCGAATGCTTGCCTAAGTGGACAGAAGAAGTGGGAAATAGCGGTGACAGCGCATCCGCAAGCTGTCATTTTGCCGCTTCGATTGAACCGCCGGCGGTCGAAGCGAGTCCAGCATAGATATCGAATCGGAAGTTTTCGTTCAATCATCAGTACCCGCGAAGCCAACCACCCGATGTTCAGGCATCCGCTACCGGAGCACCTGTGAAGTCTTTGGATTCAATCCGACGTTCGTTCGACCCCCTGCAGGGGTCGCATGGCGCCTTCAAGAACGAATTTGCCGACTGGTATCACCAGACGAAGCTGCCGCAGATTCGGCTGATCGCATTGCTCACCATGGTGCTGTACGTGCTGTATGCCTGGATGGAGCAAGGTGTGGCCGAATCCATGCTGGGCGCACGGATGACGATACACGGGTTTGTGATCCCGGCTGCGTTACTGCTGGTGGTGGTAATGAGCTTCTTCGACCGCCTGCGCCAGCCGATGGTATTTTTGCTGGCGACCGCGCCCGTAGCCAGCACTGCAGCCAACCTGTGGCTGAACAGTTATCATCAGGATTTTGTACATTTCCTGCCCGAACTCTATTTCATCATTATCTGGACGTTCACCATCTCGGGGCTGAAGTTGCGCCTGGCCATTCTCACCGCTTCGGCGTCCACGCTGTTGATTCTGATGGTGACGCTGGCGGGTACTATCGAACCGGGTATCGAACGGCTGCACCTGATCTGGCTGCTGGCAGCCTTCTCCTTCGGTATCGTCAACGCGTACATCCTCGAGCGGGCTCACAAGGTCATGTTCATCAATCACAAGGAGTTGGCGCTGTCAGCTAGCATCGACGGCCTTACCGGGCTCTGGAATCGGTCCCGGATCGAGCAGCTATACAAAGAGGAATGCCTGCGAGCCAACCGCTACGGAACACCTTTTTCGGTGATTCTGATCGATATCGACCACTTCAAGCAGGTCAACGATACCTTCGGGCATACCGTGGGCGACGCAGTGCTGCGCCAGTTCGCATCCCTGCTGCGAAACAATGTCCGGAAGGTCGATCAGGTTGGCAGGCTGGGTGGTGAGGAATTTCTCATCGTTCTACCGGAAACAGGCGAGCAGCAGGCGCTCAATGCTGCGGAGATGCTGCGCCAACGCATCAACCGTCACGAGTTCGACACCGTACAGAGCAAGACCGCGAGCTTTGGCGTCACTCAATACCGCGGCGACGAAACCCTGCAACGCATGCTCGACCGAGTAGACCAGGCGCTCTATGCGGCCAAGAACCAGGGCCGCAACCGGGTAGAGGTGCTCTGACCCAAACAAAAATACCCGCCAGATGACGAGTATTGTCTACTGCCTGAACGCATGCCTGAACTTACAGTGAACCGCGTTTCCAGGGACCCCAGATGGCGAAGGTGATGCCCGGAATCTGCGCATTGACGAATAGGAAATGGCCGGTCGGATCGAAGCAGGCACCGGCAAATTCCTTGTTGCGGTAATCGCCGCCCGGTACGTTCTTGCCGGCCGCGGCCGCTTCGACATCGTTGAACACGATGTTGTTCTTGGCAAAGATGTACGGCTCGCCATCGCCAGTCAGGCCGATCAGACGCTCGCCGAAACCATACTCGTCGAGCACCCCGCCGCCATCCTCGCACAGCAGTACACCACCGCGCGGGCTGACGGTGACGTTGTCCGGGTTGTTGGCAGTGGTCTCGTCATTCGACGCAAAGATGCAGGTGATGCGATCGGTGCGTAAATCATGCATCCAAACGCAACCCTCGCCCTGCCCTTCGCGACCCTGGCTGTCACGACCGGCGCTGGTGTCGACGATGTACGCCTTGCCCCGGTGATACCAGATACCTTCGCCGCGGCTCATGGTCAGGGCACCCGCTGCCCTGGCCTGTACGTAGGGACCACTTTGGCTACCCTGCGGATCGGCGTCCGGCTCGGCAATGTCTACCCATTCCAGCTGATACTCATCGCCAACCTTGGGCGCCAGCAACATGGCTCCACTCAGGTTTTTCACCCTGGCGGCCTGCAACCGGCCGCCCTCTTCCAACGCACCGGGGCGCATGCTTCTGTTTTCCGGAATGAACCGATAGTAACCGGCCACATTGCGCTGGTCTTCGGTCTGATAGACGATGCTGGTGCGCGGATCGACGCAAACGGCTTCGTGCTTGAAGCGGCCCATGGCGACGATAGGCTGGCCGGTCGTCTTGTCCGCCTCGGGACGCACCTCGAACACGTAGCCATGCTTCAGACCGCCGGATGGAGTCAGGTCAGCGGTGGTTTCCTCGCAGCTCAGCCAGGTGCCCCAGGGCGTGACGCCGCCAGCACAATTGACCAGCGTACCGCCAAGACTCGGCTCGGTACGCACATCCTGACCGATGTCATACGCGAAACGGATGGTGGTATTGCCGCCCCCCGGCTGCTGACCGTTGGTCTGCGAAACCTGATCATAAATCGCCGGGGCGGGAATACGGCTTGTGCTGCCACCGATCTCGTGGTTGCGAATGAGTACGATCTCGCGGCCGCGGCGGCCCCGGCTCACACCGACCACGCCCATGCCGTCATGCTTGCCCGGTATCCGCTGACCGTCACCCATGACGTCGCCGGCCCAGGAAAAACTCTTGTAGTTGAAGCCCGGTGGAAGCTGAAGCAGCTCCAGTCCGGTGGCAATATCCTTGACCGGACCCAGGTTTCCGTAAGGGCCAACGATCCGCGGCAGCGGGTTGGTTGCATGCGTCTGTCGGGCGGCGAACGCTTGCAGCGTACCCACGAACGGTGCAGCAACGGCAAGCGCAACACTGCCCTTGAGAAGATTACGACGGCTGGCGTTTGGCGTATCAGTACTCATCATCAGGCCCCCTGCGAGGTACTATTCAGGACTTCGAGTGCAACACCGGAACATGACGAAGCGGTGATACCTTCGTGGCGATTGTCTGAAGCGAGAAAGGTGTTCAGCTTTTATCCTGAAACAAATTGGCCCCTGCTCAGCGCCAGCAGCGGCCATGGTATTCCTATACTCAAGATTTCGACGATCCATATTCCAACACAGACGACTCGTTCTGCGAACCTCGAAGGAGCACATCATGTTCATCAAGCGCACGCTCGGTATCGCCATCTTGACGACTTCGCTCGCCGCGCCAGCGGTGGCTCATCACGGTTGGTCGTGGGCCGAGCAGGAACAGACACAACTCACCGGTACCATCACCAACGTTCAGATGGCACCTCCCCACCCTTCACTGGATGTGGAGACTGAGGACGGGTCCTGGCGAGTCGAACTGGGCAATCCACGTAACACGGCGGAAGCCGGTTTCGACGAAAACGCTGCCAGCCCAGGCGACAGCATCACGGCGCTGGGCAACCGCAGCCAGGACGCATCGGAAAAACGCATGAAGGCGGTGCAAGTCACCATCGAGGGGAAGACGTACGATATCTACCCGGAGCGTATCGAAAAGCAGTAGACCGTGGCGGACGTCTGGCAAGCGCTGTCGGAATTGCCGCCTGCCGTCTGGCTGCAGCGCAATGCCGTCGCCTATCTGTTGGTCAATGCTGCGCATATCGCATCGCTGGGCCTGCTGATCGGGACGATCATCACGCTGGACTTGCGCCTGCTCGGCGTGTTCCGCACCGTTCCCCTGTCTGCGCTCTGGCCGCTGCTGTCACGTCTGGCAGCCTGCGGCCTCGGTCTGGCCATGGTCACCGGCGTGTGGCTTTTCACTGTCAACGCCCCGATGTACGCGGAAAACGTGGCGTTCCAGGCCAAGCTGGGCCTGATAGCGCTTGGTATATTCAATGCACTCTGGTTGCATCGCCGACAAGCCGGTAGCGAGCTCCACCTGAACGGCAAGAATAGCGCAACCAGGCTACAAGCCGCGCTCTCGATATGCCTGTGGCTGAGCGCAGTCGTTGCCGGTCGATGGATAGGGTTTCTTTGATCTGGATACGCTTAGCGCGCTGCTCGCACCTTCCGACCGACGTCAATCCGGTACGTATTAGAAGTCACGGAAAAGTCACACCTCGCTCCCATCATCGCTTGCACACCTCGCTAATGGAGTGTTGCATGACGCGGAGTGCGTCATCGCCTGGGCAGAGTCCAAGATCATTCGTTTTCCCGGGTGGCCTGACGGTCCAATCTCCGAGGTACTTCGGCCTAATGGTTCGTCCGCCGAACGGCAATACCCCGCTACACCTGGCAACGAACTCTCTTCCAGTTGCGCCGTCCCAAAACTGTCCAATCCGCGATATCGCCCACGACGATCCAGGAGACCTTATGTCCCGCTCCAAACAGACGATCAACCCGGCTACCGAAGAGGTCATCGCCAGCTACGACCTCATGAGCCGCGAGCAAGCCAACCAGGTCATCGAGCAGACTCACCAAGCCTTCCTGCAATGGCGGAAGACCTCCTTCGAGGAACGGGCCAGCCTGTTGCGCAAGGTCGCCGCGTTGATTCGCGAGCGCAAGGATGACTATGCCGCGCTGATGACCCAGGAGATGGGCAAGACAATCGCTGCGGGCAAGCAGGAATGTGAATTGTGCGCGGCCATCTGCGAATACGCTGCCGAGCACGGCCCGCAGGAATTGGCCGAGCAGACCCGTGACATCCGCGGCGGTCGGGCATTGATCAGCTATCAGCCGATCGGCGTGATCTACGGGATCCAACCGTGGAATTTTCCGCTGTATCAGGTGATTCGCTATAGCGCAGACAACCTCATGGTCGGCAACACCATCCTGCTCAAGCACGCCGGCAACGTCTGGGGCATGGCGATGGAAGTCGAGAAGCTCTACCGCGACGCCGGTCTGCCGGAAAATGCGTTCCGTACGCTATTGATCGATCACGACACCTCTGATGCGGTGATCGAGCACAAGCTGGTACGCGGCGTCACGTTGACCGGCAGCCCAAGCGCTGGCGCAGACATCGCGCAGAAAGCCGCGAAGGTATTGAAGAAAACCGTGCTGGAGCTGGGCAGCAACGACGCCTATCTGGTGCTGGACGATGCGGATGTCGAAAAGGCAGTCAAGTTCTGCGTCATGGGCCGCATCAACAATACCGGCCAGACCTGTGTCGCGGCCAAGCGCTTTATTGTCGTCGAGTCGGTATACGATCAGTTCCGTAACGCCTTTGTCGAGGCCATGGGCAAGATCGCCACGGGCGATCCGACCAGCAAGGATACGGTCATGGGACCGATGGCGCGCAAGGATCTGCGCGACAAGCTGCACGATCAGGTCCAGCGATCGATAGAAGGCGGCGCGACCTGTGCAGTCGGCGGCGAGATCCCGGATGGCAAGGGCTATTACTACCCGGCCACCGTGCTGGAAAACGTCAAACCGGGCCAGCCGGCTTACGATGACGAGCTGTTCGGTCCTGTGGCCTCGCTGATCAGGGTAGCCGATGAAGCGGAAGCCATGCGCGTGGCCAACGACTCGCCCTTCGGCCTGGGCGGCGGTATTTTCTCAGCCGACGCCGACCGCGCCGTGAAGCTGGCGCGCGACGAGTTCGACACCGGCATGATCAACATCAATGGCTACAACCTCGCTCAACCAAACGTGCCTTTCGGCGGCGTGAAGGACAGCGGTTATGGGCGCGAGCACGGCGGCTTCGGTATGCACGAATTCGTCAACATCAAGGCTATCTCGATCAACGAGAAGTAACCGCGCAGTTCCTGCCAGGGGATCAGGTTGCCGCCTGATCCCTTCTCCTCTCCCTCCCCTGCCTTCCCCCGCGTCCATTCGTCGGAGCTGATGTAGCCATAGCGTGAAGCTAATACCGGCCCACTGCCCAGTCACGTATCATTGTGCCATCACGGCCTGGGCGTACCGTCGCAAGGCCATTTGCCGTTATTACGAGTTTCGCGATGCTGGCCGGCCGCTACGATCTGTTTCTGGTACTAATTTCCTTTGTCGTCGCGATGCTCGCGTCCTACACAGCGCTCGACCTATCAGGGCGCATCGCGTCGGCCAAAGGTGCTGCGCTGCGCTACTGGATCATCGGTGGCGCAGTGGCCATGGGCTTCGGTATCTGGTCGATGCATTTCATCGGCATGCTGGCCTTCGAGCTGCCGATTCCTCTCGGTTACGACCTGACGTTCACGCTGGGGTCACTGATCCTCGCCGTACTGACGTCGGGCCTGGCTCTTTGGCTGGTCAGCCAGCCTGACATGACCTGGCGAGACAACCTTCTCGGCGCGTTGATCATGGGCGCAGGGATCAGCTCCATGCACTATCTCGGCATGGGGGCGCTACGGATACAACCCGGCATCGAGTATAATCCGGCGCTCGTCGTCGCCTCTCTGCTGGTTGCCACTGCTGCCTCGGGCTCTGCCTTGCGAATCGCCTTCGCGTTGCGCCGGCGCCTGGTACGGGTCAAGGTCATGCGCGGCTGCGCAGCGATCATCATGGGGTTTGCCATCGTCGGAATGCATTATATCGGCATGGCAGCAGCCAACTTCCCGGAAGGCAGCTATTGCGCGGCAGCAGTCGAAGGGCTGAACACGCAGTGGCTGGCGAGCCTGGTGATCGTCATCACGCTGGCCATTCTGGGAATAACGCTTCTGCTCTCGCTGTTCGACGCGCGCATCGCTGCAAAAACCGAGCTGCTAAGCTCTTCGCTGGCTCGGGCCAACCGCAAGCTGATGGAGCTCGCGCTGCAGGACAGCCTGACCAAGTTGCCAAACCGGCTCTTGCTGGAACAACGAATCAACGAATGTATCGCCCGTGCCAGGCGACACAGCCGTACGTTCGCCGTCATGTTTCTCGATCTGGACGGCTTCAAGCCAATCAATGATGCCTTCGGTCATCACACCGGTGATGAGCTGCTCTGCGAGGTCGCCAATCGTCTCAACAGTCACACGCGTCCGCGCGATACGCTCGCCCGGGTTGGCGGGGATGAGTTCGTCCTGCTGGCCGAAATATCCGCGGGCGAGGACGTGAGCGCCATTGCGGAGCAGATCATAGAGCTGGTCAACCGCCCCTTCCCGATTGGCGAGCACGAGCTGCGCATCTCTACCAGCGTTGGCATCGCGTTGTATCCCAGAGACGGGGACAACAAGCAGGAACTGCTGATGAATGCCGACGCCGCCATGTACCACGCGAAGCATAACGGACGTAACGACTACAGCTTCTTCGAGCCGACCATGAATGTAGATGCTCGTGCACAACTCAGGCTGCTGCATGAGCTGCGCCTGGGTATCGAGCGTGAGGAATTGATCCTGCATTTCCAGCCCAAGTTCTGCGCCGCTACCGGCGCGCCGATCGGCGCCGAAGCGCTGGTGCGCTGGCAGCATCCGGAGCTGGGTTTGCTCGCCCCTGATCGGTTCATCGGGTTGGCCGAACAGGCCGGGTTGATCACCCGCATCGACGAGTGGGTGCTGAACGCGGCAGCACGGCAGCTGCAGACCTGGCGCGCAGCCGGCCATACCAGCTGGCAGGTCGCGGTGAACATTTCAGGCTTGCACGTGAGGCATCACGGGCTGGTGGAGCACGTACGAGACGTGTTGGCCCGCTACGATTTGCCCGCCCAGAACCTGGCCATCGAGATCACCGAGACCATGGCGGTCCGCGACGCTGAGGCCATCGCCATGCTTGAGGAGCTTGCAGCGCTCGGTATTTGCCTGTCCATCGATGACTTCGGATCGGGCTATTCGAGTCTCTCCTATATCAAGCGTCTGCCCGTGCGCGAGCTGAAAATCGACCGCAGCTTCATCAGCGAAGTGTGCGCCGGTGGAATCGACGCGGCGATCGTCGCATCGGTCGTGACGCTAGGCAGGGCGCTGAATCTGCGCGTCGTGGCGGAGGGCATCGAGGATGCCGAGCAACAGGCATTGTTATCTGAACTAGGCTGCGATGTTCTTCAGGGGTTCTGGTTGGGGCGACCGGTACCGGCCAGCCAGTTTCTCGTCAATAGCCAACCGGCGGTGGAAGCCGTTCCAACGGTCTGACGGGCAAAGCAGCTCAGAGTCGCCAGACGCTCCAGCTTCACCTCACTAAGACACAGCGCCGTCAGCAGCGCCGTGCCGGCCATGATTGCAGCCCCGATCAGCGCATTGGCATGCAGCGCTTCGGCGAAGCCGCTTTGCGCAACGGCAAGCAACGCCTCGCCCACTTCAACAGGCAATTCACGGGAGACAGCCAGTGCGCCACCGATGGTGTCGCCGGCTATTTCGGCATGCTCCGCACTCAATCCGGCTGGCAGTTCGCCTCCGACGTGGCGGCGGTAAACCGCTGCGCCGACGCTGCCAATCACCGCGATACCCATGGCCATGCCGAGCTCAGAGGCGGTTTCGGACGTTGCGGCGGCGGCACCGGTCTTTTCCTTTGGCGCAGCGCTGATCACCAGGTCCGTGCCGAGGATCATCATCGGCATCACACCGACACCCAGCAGTATCGTCCCCAGCACGATCAGACCGACGCCATCGCGCCCTTGCACCAATAGCAGAATCAACAGCCCAATCACCGCAAGCCCCAGGCCCAGGCTGACGAAGGTCGACGGCCGTAGCCGGCGCGCCACTTTCGGTACCATCAGCGAGGCGCAGGTCTGTATGGCTGCAGCCGGCAACATGGCCAACCCAGCCTCCAGCGCACTGAGCCCGCTCACGCCTTGCAGATATTGGAAGATCATCAACCAGGAGCCGGACAGCGCCAGCAGCGAGAGCATCATCGCTGTGACTGATACGGTGAAGGCACGACGACGGAACAGCGTCAAATCGAACATCGGATCGACGAGCCGCTTCTGCCGGCGGACGAATGCGTAGCCAATCGCACAACCTGCTACAGCCGCGACGCAGGCGAGCAGGTTGGCACCGTCGCGCGCCGCGTCC
>CAYZFU010000118.1:2576-10407 GCA_964477725.1 uncultured Halopseudomonas sp. | reverse complement strand
GGTGGGCTCGATGGTGCCGATCACACGCCGGTATCGTAGGAGCGACGTCCTCGCCGCGATTGGGGGCCGGCAAGTCTGCTATCGCGCCGGGATTGGTGCTGGCTGCGAGGGCGTAATCGCGCCGGGGACGGCTCTCCCACAGGGAATCGAGGGGTGGGCTCGATGTTGCGGCTCGTACACCGGTATTGTAGGAGCGGCGTCTTCGCCGCGATGGGCTTTCAGGCGACTTCGGAATAGGCAGGCGATGCAAGGGCTGCGCCGACCGCGTCGGCATCGGTTTCGCGGCGCAGCTGATCGAAGAGCAGTCGCGCCTGCGGATAAACCTTGGCCAACAATGCCAGCCATTGTTTCATCCGCCCCGGCGCGTGGCGGTCAACCACGCGCTCGCGGGTCTGTCGGTAAAAGTCGCTCAACCAGGGTTGCAGTTCATTCCAGCCCAAAGCTTCCGGCGAATACCCCTGAAGATGCTGACGAATCTGCAGAGCGAGATCGGGCCGTTCGATCAGACCGCGGCCGATCATCACGTCGCTGCACCCGCTCACTTCGCGGATGCGCTGATAATCCTCGACGGTCCAGACTTCACCGTTGGCCACAACCGGCACGCTGACCGCCTCGCGAATGCGCGCGAGCCAGTCCCAGTGCGCCGGAGGCTTGTAGCCGTCCACTTTGGTTCGCGCATGCACGGTGATTTCCGCCACGCCGGCGTCCTGCAATGCCTGGGCGCATTCCAGCGTCTGGCTGGTATCGCTATAGCCCAACCGCATCTTTGCCGTCACCGGCACTTCGGTCGGCGTCGCCGCGCGAACGCTGGCAACGATGGCGTGCAACAGCTCTGGCTCGCGTAACAGACTCGCTCCACCGCGATGACGGTTGACCGTCTTGGCCGGGCAGCCGAAATTCAGGTCGATGGCCGGAGCGCCGAGCTCGGCGAGCATCGCAGCGTTACGCCCGAGCCAGTACGCATCGGAACCCAGCAGCTGCGGGCGCAGCGACACGCCTGCGCGGGTCTTCCAGCCATTGCGACACTCCGGAACGATGCGCTCGATCGTCGACAGATTCAACAGCCCTTCGGTGACGCGAATGAACTCGCTAACGCAGCGGTTCACGCCCCCGATGCGCGTAAGAACGTCGCGCATCGGCGCGTCGACCAGCCCCTCCATGGGGGCCAGGACGATCCGCGGCGTCATACCTGGATCCCGTGTTCGGTGAGTAGTGCCAGCAGCCCCTGCTCGTCGAGCACTTTCACGCCCAGCTGCTCGGCCTTGGCCAGCTTGCTGCCAGCGCCGGGGCCAGCAACCACGCAATGCGTCTTGGCCGACACGCTTCCGGCCACCTTGGCACCCAGCGCCTCCAGATGATCCTTGGCGACATCGCGGGAAAATGTTTCCAGCGTGCCGGTGAGCACCCAGGTCTGGCCCGCAAGCGGCAGATCGTCGACACGCGCCTTTGGACTGTCCCAGTGCATGCCGAAGTCGCGGAGTTGCTGCTCGACACGCAGCACGCGTTCGCGGTTGGCCTGATCGGCGACATATTCGCGCAGGCTGGCCTGGGCCTTCTCGTTGAAGCGATCAACGCGCTTGAGCTCGAGCCAGTCGGCGTCAATGATCGCCGGCAGGCTGCCGAAGTGACTGGCCAGGCGCTCCGAACCGGTGCGTGCCACGTTCGGGATTTCCAGCCTCGCGAGAAACTCGGCGAGGCTCACATAGGCTGCGAACTTGGGTGCGATATCGCCCTGCCCCTGGGGCTCGACACCGCGTTCGAGCAGCTCGCCAATGACCTTGGTGTTGTGCTCGTCCGTAAAGAACGTGTGAATCTCATGGGCGACTTCGGACCCGATGTCAGGCAGATACACCAGTACTTCGGGCACCGCCTGACTGATGCGGTCGAGCGAGCCCAGAGCGCGGGCGAGGAGCTTGGCGGTTTCCTCGCCAACGTCCGGCACACCGAGCGCATAGATGAACCGCGCCAGACTCGGCTGCCGGCTCTCATGAATCGCCCCGAGCAGATTTTTGCTAGAGATTTCGGCGAAGCCCTCCAGGCCTATCACCTGCTCATAGGTCAGCCGGTACAGATCCGCTGGCGATTCGACGTAGCCGATATCGACCAGCTGTTCGACGATGCGCTCGCCCAGACCGTCGATGTCCATCGCACGGCGCGAAACGAAATGAATGATTGCCTGCTTGAGCTGCGCCTGGCAAGCCAGGCGGCCGATGCAGCGATACACCGCGCCTTCGCTTACCGTTTCGCGGCCACGGCTGCGCTTGACCAGCTGGGTGCGCTCAACCGCCGAACCACACACCGGGCAAGCCTGTGGTACCTCGACCGGCTTCGCATCGGCCGGCCGGCGCTCCGTTACCACCTGCATTACTTGCGGAATCACGTCACCGGCACGGCGGATGATCACGGTATCGCCGATCATCACACCCAGCCGCGCGACCTCGTCCATGTTGTGCAGCGTGGCGTTGGATACCGTTACGCCGGCGACCTGTACCGGCCGCAAGCGCGCGACCGGGGTGATGGCGCCGGTGCGGCCGACCTGAAACTCGACGTCCAGCAGCTCGGTCAACTCCTCGCTGGCGGGAAACTTGTGTGCTATAGCCCATCGCGGTTCCCTGGAACGGAAGCCGAGTTCCCGCTGGTAGCCAAGCTCGTTGACCTTGAACACCACGCCGTCGATTTCATAGGAAAGATCGGCGCGGCGCTCGCCCAGGTCCCGGTAGTACGCCAGGCAACCCTGGATCCCAGTGACCAGTTTCAGCTCGCGACTGATCATCAGCCCCCAGCCGCGCAGGGCTTCCAGAATGCCGACCTGGGTCCGCGGCAGCTGCCCTTCGAAACGGCCAATGCCGTAGCAACAGAATTCCAGCGGACGGTTGGCGGTAATGTTCGAGTCAAGCTGGCGCAATGATCCGGCGGCCGCGTTGCGCGGATTGGCGAAGGTCTTGCCACCAGCCTCACGCTGGCGTTCGTTGAGTTGTTCGAAACCGGCCTTGGTCATGTAGACCTCGCCGCGTACTTCCAGCACGCGCGGCCAGCCCTCCCCGCGCAGGCGCAGCGGAATATTGCGGATGGTGCGCACGTTCGCGGTGATGTCTTCGCCTGTACTGCCATCCCCACGCGTTGCCCCGCGGACCAGCACGCCGTCCTCATACAGCAGGCTGACGGCGAGCCCGTCGAGCTTTGGCTCGCAGCAGTATTCAATTTGCTCTGCGTCTACAGGCGAATCGAGCCCTTCGCGCACGCGTCGATCGAAATCGAGCATGTCCTGCTCTTCGAACGCGTTGCCCAGGCTGAGCATGGGGATCTCATGCGCGACCGTGCCGAACGTCGACAGCGGCGCACCACCGACGCGTTGCGTGGGCGAGTCGGGCAAGATGAGGTCCGGGTTTTCCGCCTCGAGACGCTTCAGCTCATTGAACAGCCGATCGTACTCGGCATCCGGAATGCTCGGCTCGTCGAGGACGTAATAACGGTGATTGTGTTCGTTGATCTGGTCGCGCAGGGCCTGCACGCGCTCGGCGGGGCTGGGAGTCAGGGTCATGGTTTGTCAGTCGGCCGGAAACATGGGCAAATTGTAACGCATCGAGGGCGCTTGGGCGGTGTTCGAGAGATTACCGGGATTCGTTGGGAGGATGCCGGGCGAAGCAGATTCCGCAAACCCTTCGCGGTCATGCCCGCTCCCACAAACCCCGGTCCGATTGTAGGAGCGCACCTGGGCGCGAAGCAGCATCCGCAACCCCTTCGCGGTCATGCCCGCTCCCACAAACCCCGGTTCTGACGTAGGAGCGCACCTGGGCGCGAAGCAGAATCCGCCTTACCTGTAGAGGGAAACGCGAGCGCGATTCAGCGGCGCAAGCCGTAATGCTTGCGCTCGTACTCGGCGATACGCGCGCGATAGTGCTCGATGGTCTGGGCGGTGAGCACGCTGCGCTGCTCGTCCTTCAGATCTCCGCCGAGTTCATGGGCAAGCTTGCGCGCTGCGGCAATCATCAGGTCCAGCGCCTGTTTGGGGTGGCGCGGGCCGGGCAGGCCCATGAAGAAGCTGACGGCACGCACGTAGGTCGAATCCATTTCGTCCAGATCGAACACGCCAGGCTTGAGTGCATTGGCCATGGAGAACAGGATGTCGCCATTGCCACTCATGCTTTCGTGGCGATGGAAGATATTCATTTCGCCGAAGCGCAGACCGCTTTCCATCACATTCTGCAACAACGCCGAACCCTGGAAGCCGAGCTCGTCGCGGGCAATGACATTGATGATGAAGACTTCTTCAACCGGCGCTGCATCCCGTGGCGCGGCGGGCTCGTCCAATGCAGGCTCTGACGGTTCGACCCGGGTAATCCGATCGGTCTTGCGCGTGTTCGCTGGCCTGGCCGGCTTCGGCTCATCCGGCGTAGCGGTAAGCGGACCGTCCAGGTCGAGTCCGACCTGCTCAGGCTCGTGCCGACTGGCTTGCGAAGCGTCGGCTGACGCATCCATGTCGTCGCCCAGCGACGGTTCCTCTCGTTCGCTGCGTCCCACTACCCGCGGCGGGCCGAGCAACTCATCGCGCGAATCGGCCGGAGGCAGGTCGCCAAGATTGCGTTCGAGTTTGAAACGAATCCGCGACCGGCCGCCCATGCGACGCCAGCCGTCGAACAGAATGCCGGCGATCACCAGAAGGCCGATGATGATTAGCCACTCACGCAAACCGAAATCCATGAATATGTTGTTCCTGATCAACTGTTTTATGTGTTGTCCCTGCGCAATGCGCAGGGATCAGGGATCTATGCGAGGACACTAGCATGCCCGCGCGAAACTTTACACTGCCGCCAGGGCTGCTGCCTCTTCGACGTTCACTGTGACCAGACGCGAACAGCCCGGTTCATGCATCGTCACCCCGAGCAACTGGTCGGCCATTTCCATCGCGATCTTGTTGTGCGTGATGTAGATGAACTGGACGCGCGAGGACATCTCCTTGACCATCCGCGCGTAGCGACCGACGTTGGCATCATCAAGCGGCGCATCGACTTCGTCGAGCATGCAGAACGGCGCCGGGTTGAGCTGAAAGATGGAAAACACCAGGGCGATGGCGGTCAGCGCTTTCTCGCCGCCGGAGAGCAGGTGAATGGTGCTGTTCTTCTTGCCTGGCGGGCGCGCCATGATGGTCACGCCCGTGTCGAGTAAATCGTCGCCGGTCAGTTCGAGATAGGCATGGCCACCGCCGAACACTTTTGGAAACAAAGACTGCAGGCCGTGGTTGACCTTGTCGAAAGTCTCCTTGAAGCGGCTGCGCGTTTCCCGGTCGATCTTGCGGATGACCTGCTCCAGGGTGTCGAGCGCCTCTTCCAGGTCAGCATTCTGCGCATCCAGATAGCGCTTGCGCTCGGATTGCTGCTGGTATTCGTCGATAGCGGCCAGGTTGATCGCGCCCAGACGCTGGATACGTGTGTCCAGCTGGGCCAGCTGGTTGTCCCAGTCCGACTCGTTGGCACTCTCAGGCAGCGTCTCGATAACTGCGCGCAGGTCGTACCCGGCCTCGAGCAGCTGCTCCTGCAGTCCCTGCCGGCGCGTTTGCAGGTCGCGGGCAACCAGGCGCTGTTCATCCAGCTGCGCGCGCAAGACATGTGACTGCCGTTCGGCCTGGCTGCGCCGGCGGTCCTGCTCGCGCATCTGCTGATCCACGCCTTCGAGCGCCTGGCGCGCCGCGCCTAGCTCCTGCTCGGTATCGATGCGCTGCTCCAGCAGGCTTTCCAGCTCGATTCGCTGGTCGTCCTCGGGTGCCTGGCTCTCTTCCAGCGTCATGCGTAGCTGCTCGCGGCGCTCACCGAGCCGTTCGACCTGCTGCTGCAGACGCTCGAGCCCCTGGGCCGTGGAATCCTGCTGAGCTCGCAGAGACTGGACGCGCAGTTCCAGCTGATGCGCCCTGTCCTTGTGCTGGCGAGCATGCTGCCGCGCCTGATCGAGCGCCTCGCGCACTTCGTCACGCTGACGCAGCAACGCTTCGCGCTGCCCGGCATCGTCGGCCATGCGGTCCAGCGCCTCCTGCAAGGTCAGACGCGCCTCGCCGATCTGTTCGAGCTCCTCGGCACGCTGCGCGCGGATGTCTTCGAGATCTTCGTTGATACGCTGCCGGCGCGCGTTGAGCTGTTCCAGACGAACCTGACGGGCCGAGACCTGGGCCTTGAGATCGCCCTGTTCGCGACCCAGCCGCGCAATCCCCTGCTGCAGGCCGTCACGCTTGAGCTCCAGGGCGCGAATGGCTTCGCGCAGCTCGCCGACCCGCTCCTGCGCCATGTCGAGCTGGGCCTGCTGCTGCTCGACGCTGGCCTGCAAGGTCTCGATTTCCTGTTGACGGGCAAGCACGCCGGACTCGCTGGCTTCGCCGCGCCTGAAGCGCAGCCAGTTCCGGCCGAGCCAATGACCATCGGGTGTCACAACGGACTCATGCCCCGCGAGGTGCTCACGCATCGACATGGCCCGCTCGAGGGTGTCTGCCGTACGCACCGATGCCAGCCAGGCGCCCAGGTCCGTGGCGCAGCGCACCTTGCCAAGCAGCGAATCAGTCGTCGCGTTCGCCGGACCCGGCTCGCCCTGCTCTACCGCTCTCAGATTACCCTGACTGAAGGTTGCGAGACGCTCGGTCAGTGACGAGAGCCGGTCCAGGCTTACCGCCTGCAGATCGCCGGCAAGTACGGTCTCCACGGCGGTTTCCCAGCCAGCATCGACCGAAAGCTGTTCGGCCAGTTGCGGCAGATCGTCAAAGCCCTGCTCGCGCAACCAGTCGCTTACGTCGGCGCCGCGGTCCAGCGCCGCCTGCTGCAAGGCTTCGAGCGACGCCAGCCGACCACTCTGACGCTGTATTTCGCCGCGACGGATGTCCTGCTCCTGACCGAGAGCGGTGAGCGTTTCGCGTTGCGTTTGCAAGGAGTCGGTCACATCGGCCAACTGCTGCTGCTCGGTCTCCGAACGCAGATCGAGTTCGGCCAGCTGCTCGCGGAGTTCGGCAAGTTCGTCGTCAAGCGGCCCGGCGGTCAACGTGCTGCGTTCGTCCTCGAGTCGCTGCATGCGCTCGCCGAAACGCTCGACGGCCTGTTCGAGATGACGGATGCGCGACTGTTCGACCTCCGCCTGCTGACGCGGCGCCGACGCCTGCTGGTTGAACTGGTCCCAGGCTGCCTGCCAGGTCTGCATGGCGTCCTCGGCAATCTGCAACCGTTCGGCGGTGTCTTCGTCGGCGGCACCGGCCATATCCATCTCCGGCTCGAGCGTCGCCAGTTCGGCCTGCAGATCGGCGAGCAGCGCCTGATCCTGGGTCAGGTGGCTTTGTGCTTCCTGCCAGGCATTTTCGGTCTGCTCGATGTCTTCGTGAAGCTGACGCTGGCGGTCCCGATTGAACTGCAGCGCTTGCTCGATGCGGCTGATATCGGCGCCGACGCTGTAAAACCGTGCCTGCACGCGGTTGAAGGTTTCGGTGAGGTCGGCATGCTGGTCGCGCTGCTTTTCGATCTCGCTGTCTGCGTTGCGCTGCTCGGCGATCAGCGCTTCGAGGGCAATCTCCAGATCGCGTACGCGATGCTCCCGCTCGCCGACCTGGGCATCCAGCGTCTGCCAGCGCAGTGCCTGCAGCTGCGCCTTGAGCTGGCGCTCCTCGGCCTTGTATTCCTTGTACTTTTCTGCGGCCTGGGCCTGGCGGTGCAAATGCGACAGCTGCCGCTCGAGCTCCTCTCGCAGGTCGGTCAGGCGCGCCAGATTGTCATGGGTACGGCGAATGCGGTTTTCGGTTTCCCGGCGCCGTTCCTTGTACTTGGAGATGCCGGCGGCTTCCTCCAGATAAACGCGCAGATCCTCA
>CAYZFU010000118.1:0-2566 GCA_964477725.1 uncultured Halopseudomonas sp. | reverse complement strand
GCTTCTTCGATAAACAGTCGCAGCTCATCTGGCTTGGCCTCGATCAGCTTGGAGATCATGCCCTGCTCGATAATCGAATAGCTGCGCGGTCCAAGGCCGGTTCCAAGGAAAATGTCGGTAATATCCCGACGGCGGCACTTGGTACCGTTAAGGAAATACTGGTTCTGCGCTTCGCGGGTGACCTTGCGGCGAATGGAAACTTCGTTGTAGCCGGCGTATTCGCCCTTGAGCTTGCCTTCGCTATTGTCGAAAACCAGTTCGATCGATGCCTGACCTACCGGCTTGCGGCTGTTGGAGCCGTTGAAAATGACATCGGTCATGGACTCGCCGCGCAGATTCTTGGCTGAACTTTCGCCCATGACCCAGCGCACCGCATCAATGATGTTCGACTTGCCGCACCCGTTGGGGCCGACCACGGCGCCCATATTGGTGGGAAAGTAGACGGTGGTCGGATCCACGAAGGATTTGAACCCCGCCAGCTTGATGCATTTCAGTCGCATTGAAGAGCCTGTCCCTGCGCCACGGATGACGAACGCCGCACCGAACGTGTCGCCGCATGAAAACGTGCATTTTTACTCGCTATGCGGGCCGAATAGAAGCCCTAGTCCATCGCATCCCATTGTCTGCCGCAAATAATTGCGCATGGCCCTGATCCGAGCAGTGCGGCACAATTGTCGCTTTGCTTCACCTGAACGAAAACAGCGACGCTCTACATGGCCACCCGACCCGATCTGGACACCCTGTACGATGCCTTGATGGCCGAGGAAGACGCGCGGTCGTGCGCGGACATACCGGGCTCGGCCTGCACCAGCGTGCCAGGCAATTTCTTCCGCCAGGTGGCTGCCACGACGTTGACCGGATTGGGCGATGCGCTGACCAATCCCAAGACTACGCTGGCCTGGCTGATGGGCATGGTCGGCGCCCCGGTCGGACTGATCGCCTGGCTGGTACCGGTTCGCGAATCCGGCTCGCTGCTGCCCCAGCTGTTCATAGCTGCACAGATCCGCCATCTCTCGCTGCGCAAGGGCGTTTGGGTTTTTGGCAGCCTGGCTCAGGCCGCCGCCCTGATAGCGATGGGTCTGGCCGCCTGGCTGGCCGATGGCGCGCTCGCCGGTGCACTGATCATCGCCTGCCTGGTTGCCTTCAGCCTGGCGCGAGGGCTTTGCTCTGTCGCGGGCAAGGACGTTATCGGCAAGACCGTGCCCAAGCGACGGCGCGGACGCCTCAATGGCCTGGCGGGCAGCCTTTCCGGCGGGCTGGTGCTGGCCTTCGGTATCGCCTGCATGGTCTGGCCGCCCCGCGATGATGACACCCTGTTCTATGCCGGCTTGCTGGTCGCCTCCGCGCTACTCTGGCTGGCTGCGGCCTGGGTGTTTCGCGGTATCGACGAGGTGCCCGGCGCTACCGAGGGCGGGCGCAACGGTATTGCTGCCGCGCTGGGACGGCTGAGATTACTGCGCGACGATGTGCCGTTCCGACGCTTCGTCATCGCCCGGGCGTTGCTGCTGTGTACTGCTCTGTCGGCGCCGTTTTACGTTTTGCTGGCACAAGCTCTGCACAGCGGCCTGAGCATGCTGGGCGCTTTTCTGGTCGCCAACGGCCTGGCCGGCAGCCTGAGCTCGATGGTCTGGGGCCGCCTCGCCGATCGGTCCAGCCGTCGCGTGATGATTGGCGCAGCCGTGCTCGGCAGCCTGCTGGGGCCGCTTGTCCTGGTTATCGACCACATGAAGGTCCTGCCCGAGAACCTGCAGCCCTGGCTGTTTCCCGTAGCCTTCTTCGTGCTGGGCGTCGCCCACGCCGGGGTACGTATCGGACGCAAAACCTATGTGCTGGATCTCGGCGGCGGGCAGCGGCGAACCGACTATGTGGCGATCAGCAATAGCGTGATCGGCCTGGTCTTGCTGGCCACGGGACTCTTCGGCCTGCTCGGATCGATGATCGGCGCAGCCGGAATGCTTTTGCTGTTGTCTCTTGTTGGCCTGGCCGGTGCGATGTTCGCGCTGCGCCTGCCGGAACGTTGAGTGCACCGATACACAAGGTCTGAATGATGAGCCAACCTATACAAGCCGAGCAAAGCGGGCTGCCCGTGAGCCGCCTGGTCGGATTGTTCCTCGGTCCGCTGTTTCTGCTGGCGACCATCTTCCTTCCGGCGCCCGGCGAAATGGCCGAGCCAGCCTGGCTGGCCCTGGGGTTACTGCTGTTGATGGCCACGTGGTGGTCGACCGAGGCGATCCCGATTCCGGCCACGGCCTTGTTACCGATCGTGTTGATACCGGCCCTGGGGTTGGGAAATGTCGGGGCCGCCACCGCTCCCTACGCCAATCCAATCATATTCCTGTTCATGGGCGGTTTCGTGCTGGGGCTGGCGATGCAACGCTGGAATCTGCATCGCCGCATTGCCTTGATGACGCTGCTGGCGGTAGGCAGTCAGCCGAAGCGTCAGATCGGCGGCTTCATGCTGGCAACCGCTTTTCTCAGCATGTGGGTAAGCAACACCGCCACCACCGTCATGATGATGCCCATCGGTTTGTCAGTGGTCGCCATGCTCGATCAGAGCAACCCCGAA
>CAYZFU010000117.1:2985-10556 GCA_964477725.1 uncultured Halopseudomonas sp. | reverse complement strand
CCAACGTGAGCCACCCCGCCGGACCACCGGAGCCAGAGGGCTCCCGCATTTGCAGACGTGACCAACCGGGAGCAGAACGGCATCAAACCGGCCGGCGACGCGCTGCTTGATCCGGCCCTGGTCGCAGCCCCCGCTCCTTCCGCACGCCCCAATACAGTCGCCATGTAGTACCCCGCTGTTACCCGTCCCAGACCAATACGCGTCAAGCTTCGCTCTCCACTAACGCTGCGGAGTAACACAGCATGAGCGAGAAGAAGATTCTGTTGCTGGCCGGCGACTTTACGGAAGATTACGAAACCATGGTGCCCTTTCAGGCGCTGAGCATGCTGGGCTATGTGGTCCACGCCGTATGCCCGGACAAGCGCGCCGGCGACAGCGTACGCACGGCGATTCACGACTTCGAGGGCGACCAGACCTATACTGAGAAGCCTGGCCACAACTTCGTGTTGAACTACGACTTTGACCAGATCGACACGACCGAATACGTCGGGCTCGTGGTACCGGGTGGACGCGCTCCGGAGTATTTGCGTCTGAACCAGAAGGTCATAGAGATCGTGCGCAGCTTCGACCGGGCCGGCAAACCGATTGCCGCGGTTTGCCACGGTGCGCAACTGCTTGCTGCGGCTGGCATTCTCGAAGGTCGCGAATGTAGCGCCTATCCGGCGTGCGGACCGGATGTCCGCATGGCAGGCGGCACCTTTATCGACATCCCTGCCGATCAGGTTCACGTGCAAGGCAATTTGGCGACCGCTCCGGCCTGGCCGTCACACCCGGCCTGGCTCGCCGCGTTCGTCAAGCTGCTCGGCGCCAGGATCACCTTGTAATCGCTTTGGCCGCCCCCGGTGGGCGGCCTCGCTGGGAGAATGACATGTGCGAACTCTACGTCAAAGCCGACCCGATTCTGTATGAATCGCGCTCGCGCTCGTTACGCATCCGTGGCGTGGTGACTACGTTGCGGCTGGAGAACCAGTTCTGGAACATCCTTCAGGAGATAGCCGAGGTAGACGGCATGACCACTAATCAGCTGATCACCAAATTATATGATGAGCTGATGGAATATCGCGGTGAAGTGGTCAATTTCGCCTCCTTCCTGCGGGTCAGCTGCACTCGGTTCCTGACCCAGCGAGAGGCGCGCCCAGTGCCCCTGTCGGTGGTCCGCAGCGCCTGAATAAGACCAGGTCTTGAATCACTCAGCGCATCGTGAGCTGGCCTGGGTACGTGCTCGCAACCGGTCTCCGGCCGCGGTGCGCCAGGCCGACCACGAATACAGCGCCAGCGCGGCCCAGATCATCACGAAGCTGATCAGCTGGACGCGATTCAGCGGCTCATCGAACACCAGCAGCGCGATGAAGAACTGCAGGGTCGGATTGATGTACATCAGAAAACCGACCGTGGCCAGTCGCAGTCGGCGGGCCGCTCCGGCAAAGGCCAGCAATGGCACCGCGGTGACCACTCCACTGGCGACCAGCAAAGCGGTAAGCCGAGGCTCGTCGAGAAAGTGCGAGACGTCGCTCCACAGCATCCCACCGAGCACCAGTAGTCCCAGCGGCAGCAATAGCAAGGTTTCCACGAACAGGCCGGAGAGGCCGTCCAGCTCTACCTGCTTACGTAACAGACCGTACATACCAAAGCTGAAAGCCAGCGCCAGCGTGATCCACGGCAGGCTGCCGAGCATGACCATTTGTACTACGATGGCGACCGCAGCGACAACGACCGCAACCCCCTGGGCACGCTCCATCCGCTCGCGCAGTACGATCATGCCCAGCGCAACGTTGATCAGGGGCGTAAGGAAGTAGCCGAGACTAGCCTGCAGCACGTGCCGCGTTTCCACCGCATAGATATAGATGCCCCAGTTGAGCGCAATCAGCACCGCACAGCCCAGCACCCGGCCCAGCCGCCGGGGCTGACCAAGGGCAGCCACGACAGGGTTCCAGCGCCGCAATACGCTGATGACCAGAGCCAGAAAAACGCAGGACCAGATGATGCGGTGGGTCAGCACTTCGAAGGCCGGAACGCCTTCGAACAGGGCGAAGAACAATGGGAACGAGCCCCAGAGCGTGTAAGCGCTCAAACCGAAAAGTACGCCCTTGGTCGCTTCCGGAATCGTTCGGCTCATGTCGGCACCTGCAGGAGGAGTGGCTGACAGTGTACGCAAGGCAACGCCAGGCCGAGCGATACAGTCGCCGAGCAACAGTGCTGCCGCCTACCGGCTCGGTGGCGCCGCTACGTCACGCCATTGCTCGGCCGCCTCGGCACCGCGACTCTCGTTGACCGGCAAAACCGTGACGATCGCCAGGGCGAAGAGCACCAGACAAAACACGATTGCATCTGCCAGACCCAGCCCCCACTGCAGCGCGCCCAGACCGAGCATGCCGAAAACCGCAGCAAGTTTCGAAGCCATGCCCCACAGCCCGAAGAACTCGCCTTCCTTGCCGCGAGGCGTCAGCACTCCGACAAGCGCTCGGGTTGCCGATTGCGACGATCCCAGACTTGCGCCAGCCAGCACACCGGCAACCAGAAACACATATTGCGCTTCCCAGTCGACCCCGAAGCCGGCCCGCATCGCCTCGCTCAGCGCCGGGGTCTGCCAGATCGCAAGAATCGCCACCAGCCACAGCGCCAAAGTCATCAAATAGGTGCTGCGTGCACCGAGCCGGCTCTGCAGCCACCCGAAGCCTACCGCACCAAGCGCGGCGGTGATCTGCACGGTAATGAACATCAGCACCCGCACGTCCTCTTCCCAGCCGATGACTTGCGCACCGTAGATGAAGGAAAAGGCAATGATGATGTACACGCCGGACATGGTGAAGAACACCGAGACCAGCAACGCGCGAAGATCGCGGAAATGGTGCACTTCCCGCCAGGTGGTGGCTACGCGACTCAGACCGATCCGCACCAGCCCGGTTTGCGAGGCGGGCGGCAGGTTGGCGTGTCGTTCCTTGAGCCAGAGAAACGTCGGGATGGCTGCTATGAGAAAGAAGGCGCCAGCGAAGGGGCCGACCCAGCGAATGGTCTCGTAGTTTTCTGCCGAAACATCGCCGAGAAACAGCAGTGCGAAAATGGCAGCAACCAACCCACCGATGTAACCCAGGCCCCAGCCTAGGCCGGAGATCCAGCCGAGCGCCTTGCGTGGGCCCAGATCGGGCAGGAAGCTGGCGATGAAGCCTTCGCCTATGGAGTAGGCGAAGTTCGACAGGATGATCAACAGCACCGCCGCGGTGTGCCACCCGGGTTCAACGAAGTACAGCAAGGCAGTGGCGACGACGGTCAGCATGTAACTGCCGAACAGGAAACGCTTGCGACTCTGCGTGTAATCCATGATCGCGCCGCAGACCGGGTTGGCGACCACTACCAGCAGATAGCTTGCCGCCAGCGCCACGCTCCACAGCAGATTGCCGAGCCGATAGTCCGGCGCATCACCGACAATCACCCTAGTGAACAGATCGCCGTAGATCACCGTAATGATCAGCAGCGTATAGCCCTGGTTGGCGAAGTCGAACATGGCCCAGCCGAATATCTCCCGCTTCGGTGCCAACTCGCTGTGGCTCATGCTCGCTCCCGGCTCGCTCGTCTGCTGATCAAAGTTTCTTCTGCCAGAACATCGCCCGCCCCATCGCCGGATCAAGCTCGTAGTTGGCGAAGCCGAGCTTTCTGTAGGCGCCTTGGGCAACCTCGTTGCCTTCCAGCACTTCCAGCGTCAACTTGCTGCAGCCTCGCTGGTGGGCGATGCGCTCGACCTCTGCGATCATCTGCTGGCTAATGCCCCGGCCACGATGCTGCGCCGCCACAATGACGTCGTGGATGTTAACCAGAGGCCTGGCTTCGAAAGTAGAGAACCCTTCAAAGCAGTTCACCAGGCCTGCAGGAACGCCATCGACGAAACACAACACACTGAAGGCGTGCGGCAGCGACGCAAGACGCTCGACCAAAGTGGTGCGAACCAGCTCCGGAAGCGGCTCGCCGCCGCCCATTGGGTCCAGCGCATAGGCATTGAGCAGTTCGACAATCGCGCGGGCGTGCGCAGCGTCATGATAATCAGCTTGTGTGACAACGCAGTGCATGGTGGACCTGATATTTGAACAAGAAGCGGCAACGATACACCGAAACACGCCGGATGACAGAGTCAGCGCCGCTACCAGGGCAGCGGCTCACCGTTGCTATGCCAGAACGAACCGGTGTTATCGAGGTTCAGTTCATCGATTCTTGCGACAAGACCGCGAGCGGATTCCTCGGGCGCCAGTTGCCCGGTGTGTCCGGTCATTCTCGTTTTGACATACCCCGGATGCAGCAACGCGACCGCAATGCCGCGGGGTTTCAGGTCCATCGCCAGCGACTTGCCGAAGGCGTTGAGCGCCGCTTTCGACGCCCGATAGCCATAGCGTCCGCCGGAATCGTTGTCGGTCATGGAGCCCATTCGGCTGGTGATGTTGACGATTTTCGCGCCCTGCCCCAGCAGCGGTAACAGCGCTTCAGCCACACGCAGCGGAGCGTAGGCGTTGACTTCCATCTGCTGTCGGATTGAATCGAAATCGATGCTGCCGAGACGCTCGTCGTGCAGCAGGCCGGCGTTGTTGATGAGTACGTCGATCCGCTGGCCAGCGAGCGCCTTGACCAGCTTCGCCACGCTCTCGTGCTGCGTCACGTCTATGCCGCTGATGACTCGGGTGGCCAGCTGATCGAGCTCGGGCGAGGAATCCCGGCATACGCCGACCACCTGATCGCCGCGGCCGACATACAGCCGCGCCAGCTCCAAACCGATGCCGCGGTTCGCGCCGGTGATAAGTACCTGTCGCATATTATTGCTCCCCTGTCGAGTTAAGGTTCAGTCAAACAAGGTAGCATCGAACCCGTCACCGCGGCGTTTCGCCGCCCCGTTTCGCACCCGGGTGCGCTCTCACAGCAAACGCTCGACCCGCCTGCCGGTAGGAGCGGGCATGACCGCGAAGCAGAATCCGCCGGCTCAACCCCGACGCCATACCTCGATGTTGTTGCGTCGACCCACTCGATAAGAGCGTCCGAGCGGCACGGCTGCTTCGAGCCCGTACTCGCGCAAGCTGGCTTTCAACTGGTTCGCCTGGCTTGCTTCAAGCCCATCGAAGACATCCACGGCGCGCTGCAGAACGAACAGCAGATACGGTTCGACACCCACTTCAATCGATGCACCGTGGTAGCGGGTCTGCACCATACCCAGTTGACGCTGCTGCGGTTTGTCGGTGACAGGTTGGCCATCGGCGGGCTGCTCGCGCTCCACCCAGTCGTCCATGAATGCCAGCTTGTCGCTGAGCTCGGGAAAAATGTCGGCCGCGATGTGCTTGAGCACCGGCTCGAGGCTCGGTGGGATCCTGCCGTCGGCGTATAACTCGGGGGTCGTACCTTGATATTCGACGACGTCCAGGCCTGGCGCAGTCATACGCTCCACCCAACGATACACCCGGGGCGAGCGCAACTTCATGATCTGCGCGGGAACCGGGTCACGTCCGAGGTGGGCGAACAACGAAGCGATCAGCCCGTAATCGGCAATGCAAGGCCGACCGCCAAGCAGATACGGCAGACGCTCGAAATGTTGTTCAAGCAGATCAAGCAAAGTTTCGTATGATTGCTCGATGTACTGAACGCTCTGCTCGTTTACCCCCAGCCGCGGCAGGTAAGACTGCATGCGACCCATCACCTTGTCGGCGAAGTCCGGCCCGGAGCTGCTGGCGAAGGCATGACGCAAAAACGCGTCCTGTTGCTCGCGATATGACCAGCGGTAATGCATGGCCTGCTTGAGCATCGCCTGGCCACCGTAATACTCGATGATGACGGCGACGACACGCTGCAGCGGGTCCTGGGGATAGGCCGGATACGCAACCCCGCGCTTCTCGAAGTAATCGATGATATCGATGGTGTCCTGGATGATTTCCCCGTCAGGCGTCTCCAGTACGGGAATGATGCCGCGACCGATTTGCGGCACGATGCGGCTGGCAAAATCCGGGTGGGAGGTGGGCCGCTCTACGTAGGCGATGCCCTGGTTACGCAGGTAGCAGCGAGCTTTGCCGGTATAAAGCGAGTGTGCAGCGCCATACAGAATATATGCAGACGAGTCGTTGGCCATGCTGGGCTCCGATGATCTTGTTCGAGTTTGCCAAACGGTATAACCCGGCCTGCCGATCGACAAGCCGATGGATCGCATGAATGCCGGCTCATGCGACCCATCGGAGCAGTGCGCAGGCTATTTTACCGAGACGATATGTCCGTCGCGCGGATCGACCCGACCGTCGCACAGATCAGCGACCAACTTCTGCGCCGCCTCCAGGCCCTCGTGCTGATTGATCTTCATCCATGGATTGCTGCTATTGCTCACTCGGCCGATGAATGCCAGCTGCGCTTCATTGAAGCGCCGGGTGACTTCACCGGGGCCCCAGTCAGTGTTGCGCTTCTTGATCTGATACGGTGCGAAATAGGGCTGCGGCTGCGGACCGGGCAGGTTCTTTTCCGCCTTGTCCAGATGATCCTGCGACTGCGCCGAACCGGCGTAACAGTCATGCATCAGCTGGTCGTCGAAGTGGTGATGCAGCCGTGCCCGCAGATCGTTGTTGCCGGCGAAGTCGACGTAGAGTGTCGGAATGCCCGGGTCGAGCGATTCCAGCTCATCATACGTGAGGGTTTGCGCATAACAGCCCAGGGATTCGACGAACTCACTGTTACCTGCCGAGGTCCAGCCGAGCAGGCGGACATCGTCGCGATTTTCCAGGCAGAACGCAGTGCCATAAGCGGTCTTGCTCGAGGCGCTGGAAAAAATGATCTGCTTGGCACCGAAGAAGTTATTGTCTTCGAGGAAGTCGGCCAGCATGAACGACGTAATGAATAGCGGACGCAGCAGCGCCTGATAGGACTCGTACTCCGGGCGATAGGCGGCATCGGTGGTTATGCGCTGATACTGGTTGTAGGCCGACGTCAGCTCCAGGCGGTGAGGAGCACCGTCGTAAAAACCGCGCTCGCTGACACGTACCGGCTGCGTGACCAGGTGCGTCGCGATCGGCCAGTAGCCATAGAAACGCTCCCCCCTGGCCAGCCCGTCTACGGTCGACTCGACAACTTCGGCGAAACCCCATGCAGGCATATGTCCCCAGCCGTCCGCGTGAGTCGGAAAGAAGTTCCAATAGCGCAGATGCGGCGTGTCGCCAAAGGCAGCGTAAGTGATGTTGTTCGTAGTGACCGCCAGATCGGTTATCTTCAACAACGCCTCGCCGGCCTTGAGTTCAGGCAGCTCCGCGTTAACGATCCGGGTGCGATGCAAGGCTGACTTGTCGGTTTGCAACTGCGCTACAGTAGTCATCTCTCGTTCTTCTCCATGATTGAGGCCAAGTGTGAAAGGACTGTATCGCATCGCTCCAGCGCCCGGGTTCGGTTATCGCTGAAATGCACAAGACGCCACCGGAAACCAAGCTGAAGCCACTAAAACGTCCTTCACAGGCCCGCGCCAAAGCGACCGTGCAGGCCATATTCGACACCTATGTTCGGATTTGGCAGCGTGATGGCTGGGAGCGGATTACCACCCGCGCCATCGCCCTCGAATGCGGTATTGGCGT
>CAYZFU010000117.1:0-2975 GCA_964477725.1 uncultured Halopseudomonas sp. | reverse complement strand
CTTTCCCAACAAGATGGCCCTGCACTCCGGATACATCAGGTACTGCATCGAGCGTCTTATCCAGTGCGTCGACGAGGCAGCCGTGGAGCCGTCCGGCTTGACCTGGGAGGAGCGAATACATCGTCTTTTGCAGCGCGTATGTGGCGTCGAACGCTCCGGCCTGCCCTGGTTCCATCCGAAGCTGCTGGATCTGGAGCCTGCCCTGGCCGAACTGAAGCACCAACAGCGCGCCCATGAAGAGCTCTGGCTGTTATGGCGCCGCGTATTCGACGCCTGCGATGATCTGCCCTGCCCCGTATCGCCACAGACAGTCGAAGCGCTCCATCTTGCTGTCTGGGGTGGGCGACGCTATGCCCTTCTACTGCAGCAGGACGAAGAACAAACTCGGCGGTGGGCAGACGAGATGGAGCGCATTTGCAGGGCGGCCATTCTGTGCGGTGTAAACAGCCGTCGGCAATCGTAGGATCTGTCATCGCCAGGCGCGGGACCGAACCAGTCGGCGAGCCCAAGCGCTCAGCATTTTGCATACCGACAAGGATCTGAAAAGCTTCGCATGCTCCGGAAGCTGCCATAAAAAAATCCCGGCGCACGAGCGGGCCGGGATTTATTCAGTGCCAGGGTTAGTACGGGCAGTTGCCGCGGTACTCGGAAATACTGTAATCCGAAGTGTGGTTCGGGCCACACAGGAACTGCTCGTAACGCTCGTCCTTATCCAGATGCAACTTCATCCAGGATACACCCAGCCGGCTCAACTCGTCGTTGTACGAGTTACCCCCATTGCCGCAATAGTGGTTGCCGTTGTTCATCTCGAAGTAGGCTTTCGGCAGACCGCTCGGCAACTGATTGTAGAAGGGTGAAGCATGTCGTCTAACCGGGGCGACAGTATCCGATTCGCATGCAATGATCATCGTCGGGGCCTGAACATCGCGGAACGTCGTAGTGTCGTAGGGAGCCAGCGGAATCGCTGCGCTGATCCGGCCTTCTTCTGCGACCCGTAGTGTACCGCCCCCGCCCATCGACCAGCCAACGACACCCAGGCGGTTGATATCGATCATGCCTGCGATGGCGCTGCTGGATGTATTGCTGCGGTCGATCATGTAATCAAGCGCCGCGTTGATCTGACGGGCACGGCTGGCCGGCTGGTCATAGCCGGAATTGGTGTCGATGGTCATGACCACGAAGCCGTGGGAAGCCAGCTTGGGGCCCCACCAGCCGATTGAGGATTCGGACGACACGAAGCCAGGAATCACAACGATGGCCGCCATAGTGCCAGTGGTACCGGTGGGGTAATGGATAGTGCCACCGCCAAAGCCACTGACGTAACTCGAGACGTTTTCAGTGCGAACGCTGTAAGGACCAGTCGAGGCCTCGAGATACGAGACAGTCGGATTCGGACCACGCTGGAACCCGTCGGAGGGCTCACCTGGCGGTGGCGGCGGAGGTGTCGGGTTGGTCGCCAAGGCGGACGCGGAGAACAATAGCGCACTGGCAGTCAGCAGAGACAGGGCTGACCTGGAAAAGGTGTTCTTATTCATTTTAAATCCGAGAGTTTCGAACTTGTTTTTATTGAAACTTCATCGAACGATGTTTAACAGGGATGTTTAAACACCGGACCATTGGAGTGTAAGTGCGAAAAACATGTAGTCAATGCGAAACGGCCAAATTCACCCGTATGGGTTAATGCCAATATAGATACACAAAACAGCAACCTGCACCGTTATCAAACAAACAAATACTGAGCTTATCTAACCTGTTTGGGTGATAGCCTTATGTTTCGCAAAATGGTAAATCGGGTTAGCCCTATCGAGACTTTTTGATGCTTCGTCAGCCCGCTGTAACGCTCATGCTGGAACAACATACGAATTGAGGCCGCTCTCGAATCCAGCGGCCTTCATTTTCGTCTATTGATACATCCAGTAGTTCGGATGCTCCACCGGTGTTGATGCCTGGATGCTTTGTGCGGGTTGCTCGCGCCTGAAAAGTCGGTTGATCAATTTCATCGTCTTGCCTCCTTGGTTCTGGTGTCTGACGACGCAATAATCAAGCGAAGCGGCACAAAGCTGAAATCGATTGTATATATCCGATTGATTAAATTTTTATTAACCGATTCTCATATCGACGCCATCAGCGTCGCACCGTCGAGCTCGGCCCACCCTATGTTATCTTGGCCCGTCACATGTTGTTCCGCCGAACAAACTGCAGTATCGCCCGGTTCACCTCTGCGGTCGCTTCGCCTTGCAACCAATGGCCTTTGCCATCGAAAACAGCCACCGCCAGGTCGGGCACGCGAGCGATCATCTGTTCGATCAGCTCCTCGTGAGTCGCTCGTTGCGTGGCGTAGTCCTGCGCACCGGACAAAAAGAGTACCGGGCAATCGATACTCCGGTCGGCGTACCGCTGCATGACCTGCCAGTTATGGTCAATGTTGCGGTAGTAGTTGAGCCCGCCGGCAAAACCACTGCCGCGGTAGGTATCGATGTAGTACCGTAGAGCCTCGTCCGTCAGCCAGTCGGGTTGTTCCAGCGGCTCGCCCAGCCTGCCAATCCAGCCGCCGCCTTCGCTTATGGATTTGCCCAGAACCGGTTTGGCCCGAGGCGTATCGGGCGAGCAGAACAGCGCCCGCAGTATCCCCTCGGGGTCCGCGTCGAATTCGGCTTCCGCGACGCCGGGCTCCTGGAAGTACAACTGGTAGAAAAACCGATCCTGGAACAGATCGCGCAACTGTTCGGTAGGAGGCCGTTCGCCGAGTGGCTTCAACGGCACACTCATCACCACCAGCCTGGATACCTTCTCCGGATACTGCAGTGCAAAGCCCCACACGTTGACCGCGCCCCAATCATGTCCGAGCAGCAACACGCCGGTTGCGCCCGCCTTATCGATCAAATCAGAGAGGAACCTGCCTGTGCGCTCGATGGTGTAATCGCCGATCCCGGGATATCCCTGCGTTTGACCGAAGCCAGGCATGTCCGGCGCAA
>CAYZFU010000116.1:0-10592 GCA_964477725.1 uncultured Halopseudomonas sp. | reverse complement strand
GGACCATCGGCCATGGGGTCGGAAAACGGTATCCCCAGTTCGATGATGTCCGCGCCCGCCTCTACCAGCGCGTGCATCAGCGGCAGCGTCATGGACGGCTGTGGATCCCCCGCAGTCACGTAAGGAATGAGTGCCTTGCGACCCTGGGCACGCAAGGACTGAAAACATGTATCAATTCGGCTCATGGCGTACTCGTTTCAGATGCTGATGCCGTCAAGGCCGGCTACGGTATGGATGTCCTTGTCGCCACGTCCGGACAGATTGACCACGATGGTCTGGTCAGGACGCATGGTCGCGGCGAGCTTGAGCGCATAGGCCACGGCGTGGCTGGACTCCAGAGCGGGCATGATGCCCTCGGTGCGGGTAAGCTCGCGGAACGCGGCGAGAGCCTCTTCATCGGTCGCGTCGACGTAGCTGACCCGGCCGATGTCCTTCAGCCAGCTATGCTCCGGTCCGACACCTGGATAATCCAGGCCCGCCGAGACCGAATGGGTCTCGATGATCTGGCCGGCTTCGTCTTCCATCAGATAGGTGCGGTTGCCGTGCAAGACGCCGGGGCGGCCGGCACTGAGCGGGGCGGCGTGCATGCCGGTAGCAATGCCGTGGCCGCCGGCTTCGACGCCATACATTGCGACCGATTCATCTTCCAGGAATGGGTGAAACAGGCCGATGGCATTCGACCCGCCGCCGACGCAGGCAACCAGCGCATCAGGCAGGCGTCCTGTCTGCGCCAGGCACTGTTCGCGCGCTTCGCGGCCGATAACGCATTGGAAATCGCGCACAAGCTTCGGGTAAGGATGCGGGCCGGCCACGGTACCGATGATATAGAAGGTGTCGTCGACATTGGTCACCCAGTCGCGCATTGCTTCGTTCATCGCATCCTTCAACGTGCGTGACCCTGACGTAACCGGAATGACTTCGGCGCCGAGCAGCTTCATGCGATATACGTTCAGGGACTGACGTTTGACGTCGTCAGCGCCCATGTAAACCTGACATTTCAGACCAAGGCGCGCAGCCACAGTGGCGGTCGCCACACCGTGCTGACCGGCACCGGTCTCGGCAATCACGCGAGGCTTGCCCATGTGCTTGGCCAGCAAAGCCTGCCCGATGGTGTTGTTCACCTTGTGAGCGCCGGTGTGGTTCAGGTCCTCGCGTTTCAGGTAGATCTGCGCACCCCCGACCCTGGCGGTCAGGCGTTCGGCCAGATAGAGCGGTGAGGGACGTCCCACATAGAAAGCCAGATCGCGATCGAACTCTGCCTGAAAGTCAGGATCCTGCGACAGACGAGCATAAAGCGTCTCCAGTTCCTGGAGCGCGTCCATCAGCGTTTCCGAGACGAAGCGGCCACCATACGGGCCGAAGTGACCACGCTGATCGGGGATCAGCTTGTAATCGACGGGAGTTGAATCAGACACGCTTCACCTCTTGAATAAAAGCGTTGATTTTGAGCGGATCCTTGATGCCCTTGCCGGCTTCGACGCCGCCACTGACGTCAACGGCCCAGGGCTGCGCCAGACCAATCGCCTGACGTACATTATCCGCTTCCAGACCGCCTGCCAGTATCAGCGTCCAGCTCCGCTGCGCAGGAATCATCGACCAGTCGAAACGCTCGCCGGTGCCACCCGGCACGCCAGGCTTGTATGCGTCGAGCAGAATGCCTGATGCACCCGGCCATTGGGCGGCCAGCGCGTCCAGATCATCTCCGGGTCGCACGCGAAGCGCTTTCATGTAAGGAAGTCCGAACTGACGACAGAACTCATCCGGCTCGTCGCCGTGAAACTGCAGAATATCCAGCGGTACTTCATCAAGTATGCTTCGGATGTCGGCCTCGCTGGCATCGACGAACAAGCCGACGGAGGTCACGAAGGGAGGCAACGCCTTGACGATGCGGGCCGCAGCCTGCGGCGAAACGTTACGCGGACTCCCGGGGTAAAACACCAGGCCGATCGCATCTGCACCGGCCTGTGCCGCCGCCAGCGCGTCTTCCGGGCGGGTGATACCGCAGATTTTCACTCGAACCATGGGTTTGACCACACAGGCTGTCAACAAGGCTGACGATAGTAGCAGATGTGTCCGGAAGCGTCAGTCGTCCAGCTCGTTGAGCGGCGCGAGGAAATGCGGCCCCAGATAACGCTCGGGCAGGCTGAAGCGTTCGGGATAGGTAACGTCCACCAGGTACAGACCGAACGCCGGAGCCGTGACGCCCCCTGCCCGGCGGTCCCGTGCTTCGAGGATCTCCCGGGTCCATTCGACCGGCCGCTCGCCGCAGCCGATCTGCATCAACGCTCCGGCAATGTTGCGCACCATGTGATGTAGAAAGGCATTGGCCCGGACATCAAGCACAATGAAGCGACCAAAACGCACCAGGCGGATATGATGTATTGTCTTGACCGGCGACTTGGCCTGACAGCCGATAGCCCGAAAGGAGGTGAAGTCATGCTCGCCGAGAAGCACGCCGGCAGCAGCCTGCATGCGCGCAACATCAAGCGGCCGGTAGTTCCAGGTGATTTCGTGGGCAAGGTGGGCCGGACGCACCGGATCGTTATAGATCACATAGCGATAGCGCCTTGCCATGGCCGAGAAACGCGCATGGAAATCAAGGCCCACCGGCCGCGCCCAGACAAGACTGATGTCGGCTGGCAGATTGGCATTTGCGCCCAGGAACCAGTTTTCCGGCGAGCGACGCGCGGGACTGTCGAAATGGATGATCTGGCACGAGGCGTGAACCCCAGCATCGGTTCGCCCCGCACAGAACACCTGAACGGGATGATTGGCCACACGCGATAGCGCTTTTTCCACCGCCTCCTGAACACTGCGAACGCCGGGTTGCTGGCGTTGCCAGCCGCGATATGCCGTGCCGCGATACTCAAGGCACGCAGCAAGCCGTGAAATGCCAGCGGCCGCCTCTGGGGCGGCCGCCTTGTCGCTATCAACCATCGATTATTCCAACTGAGCCAGCATGTCCCGAGCGTCCTGCCGTTGCTGATCGGTACCTTCATCGACCACCTCGGACAGGATATCTCGGGCCCCCTCCTCGTCACCCATATCGATGTATGCTCGCGCCAGATCCAGCTTGGTCGCGCACTCGTCGGTACCGGAGAGGAAATCAAACTCGTCTTCCATGCTTTCGCTCATTGCCTGGTCGGTCGGGAGGTCTGCAGCAAACGGATCCAGCGCATCGGTCAGATCGGCAGATTCATCTTCGCCAACTGTCGACTCGTCATCCGCGCCTTCTGCCATAGGCGCCCTTTCTGCTGAAGTGTCGACACTCTCCGCCTCGGCGCTTTCCGCCTCGATCGAAGCATTCAACTCTTCTTCGAAACCGGCGAGATCTTCGTCCGACAGATTGAAGTCTTCGACGGAGGTCTCGGAGCGAGGAGCGTCTGGCTCGCCTTCGCCAGCGTCGTCCTGCATCGCTTCGAACTCGGCAAGCAGTTGCTCGGCCTGCATGTCCTCGGTGAGCGACAAATCGTAGTCGTCATCGAGCGATGCCTCCAAAGAGCTATCCAACGGCGCCTGGACCTTGGGTTCTTCTGCCGCTGCGCTTTCATCCAGATTGAAGTTCAGATCGAATTCGGACGCGTCCAGCCCGGCCTCGTCTTCCGTGCTTGCAACCGTTGGCAGTGCGCCAACCGAATCGACCGACGGGTAATCGAGCGATTCGGGCTGCGCCTCTTCAGCGAGGGTATCTTCGAGATCGAAGTCCAGGTCGAATTCAGGCTCTTCTTCGACCGGCTGCGCCTGGACCACGGGCTCCGGCTCAACCGGGACAGGTTGGACCGCCTCGTCGTCGCCCAGATCAAAGTCGCTGAAGTCGAACTCTGTCGAATCGTCTTCGGCGACCGTTGCATACGGCGTTTCTTCATCAAGCTCCGCGTCGGCCCGATCATCGTCGGCAGCGGATACGGATGAAGCACCCAGTAGCGCGGCTGCCATCGCCGGGAAGCGCATGTTCAACGCTTCGATTTCGGCGTCGTGGCCACCCATGTTGCGCAAGGTCTCCGCCTGGGCGGTATAACCCTGCTGATCATTGAGCAGACCCTCGACTTCCATCAGCTTGAGCCGCAAATCGGCGCGATCCGGGTCGTTGGCGATACCATTACGCAACACGTCCACGGCCTCTTCGAGCTTACCGTACGCAACCAGTGCGTCCGCCTCGGTCAGCGGGTCCTGGGCAATCGACTGATCGTCATCGTTGGCGTCGAACGAAGCGAGTGCAACATTGAAGTCATCGCGGACCGGCTCGTCCTGATGACGAGGCTCGGTGGCGACGAAATCATTGGACATGGTCTCTTCGCGGCGCGCGTTACGGCGGGCGAGAGCCATCAGAATCAGCAGCAGGACCAACAGGGCAGCTGCGCCGGCAACCAGCATCAGGGTCTGATTCTGCAGCAGGCGCTGCAACATCGCTTCGACGCCACCATCCTGCTCGGCCGAGGTCTGTTGGGCCGTTGCGGATTCATCCGTCGACGCAGGTTCCAATACCGGAGTGGTTTCAGCTGCCGGTTCCGTTGCGGTTGTGTCAGCGGTTTCCGCTACTTCGACTTCGGCAGGCTCGACCTGGCTGCCAGCGTCAGCCGACGCCTCCACCTCCTGCGGATCCTCCAACAGCGGCTCGGCAGCCAGTTGCGGATCAACGGCAGGCTCAGTCCCAGCGGCTTGATCGGCCTCAGGGACAGACGACTCCGCGGTCGCGCTCGAACCAGCCTCAGGTACCGCTTCACTGGCCAGCGGCGGGACCTGAGCGATGGTCACATCACCCTGCTCGCCCGCGGCCTGCTCTTCCGCGCCGAGCTGGCCCTGCAGCGCAGCGAGTTGAGCATCCTTCAGAGAAAGCAGGCGCTGCAGGGTTTCCAGCTGGCCCTGAACATCCTGAAGTCGATCGGCGAGCTCAGCCTTCTCCCGCTCGGCCGAATCCAACTGTTCCTTGGTACGGTCGAGCGAATCGCGCAGCTGGGCGGACTCGCCGTTGCTGCCGTCCGCTTCCGATCCACTCCCGCCGCTCTCACCGGTTCCTGCGAGTAGACGCAGGGAATCGCCGCCGTTGGTCGAAGCCGGGGCCGGAGCGGCAGTTTCGCGCTCGCGTGCGTCGAGCTGGCGTTGAGCAGGCTGGGCGACCTGTCTACCACGCTGCCACGCCGCGTTCTGCTCGGCAACCTCACTGATTGCCTCAGCTTGTGACCGCGCGTTGGCTTGTTCGGGATTGGGCAGTGTCAGCGTGGAGCCCGACAACATGCGATTGATGTTACCGCCCATGAAGGCGTTGGGATTGAGATCCTGGATCGCAAGCATCGTCTGGTGCACCGAAGCACCTTCGGGACGATGGCGCTGAGCGATTTCCCATAAGGTATCGGCACTGTTGGCCTGGATCTGGCCGCCACTGGCACTAGACGAAGCGGCCGCACTGCCCCGGCCGGACTCGGAAGGAGAAGCGGACGTGCGTGGCGGGGATATCTGCGGCTGTTGACGAGCATTGGAAGGCTGCGCAGCGCTGGAGGCTGCCTGCACTGGCTGGCTTGCAGCCGGCCCCGGCTGATAAAGCGGCGGATCCAGAAGCAGTGTGAATTCGCGCAGCACCCGTCCCGATGGCCACTTGACCTCCATCAGAAAGTTCAGAAAGGGCTCACGGACTGGCTTGTTCGAGGTTACGCGAATGACCGAGCGGCCATCCGGGCGTACTTCCGGCGTGAACTCGAGGTCAGTCAGGAAGAAATCACGATCGATGCCGGCACGGCCGAAGTCGTCTGGCGAAGCGAGGGATGGACGAATCTCGGCACTGGACAGATCCCTAACCTGCAGCAGCTCTATCTCCGCATCGAGAGGCTGATTCAGGGCAGAACGCAGGTTGATGTCCCCTACTCCCAGTGCGTGCGCCATGTTGGAAGACATCAACGCACTTGCTGCGGCGACAGCCAAAACCAGTTTGCGAACCATAGCGAACATCCTTTGCTTTTATCGTTTTCTCACGCGTCCCAAGAGATTCCGCCGCCCATCGCCCGGCCATCATGTTGCTCCCCATCCGGCCGACAGGCGTATTCCAGCAATTCAGCGAGTCCAACGAGCTTGCTCCCAGCGCTCCCGTACCAACCTAAACCGCTTGATACAAAATCCCCAGCAAGTATCGATTACAAAAAGTCTTTTATCAACCGGGCTGCGACCGCAAGACTGTTAAGTACGACACCTTTTCGAAGATTATCCGAGACAACCCACATGCTGACGCTGTGCGGATCCAGCCTGTCCTGGCGCAATCGCCCGATCCATACGTGGTCACTGCCTGTCGCGTCGGTGACAGGAGTGGGATATCCACCTGCGGCCGCTTTGTCAAGCAGCTTCAGACCGGCTCCCTTGCGCAGTAGCCCGGCGAGACGCTTCGACGCAACCTTCTGCTCGGTAACGGCTTGCATAGCCTGAGCGCTACCGAAGAACACCGGAACCAGAACACAGGTTGCAGAAACAGGAAGGTCGGGCAGATCGAGCACCCGCCGGACGTCTTCGGCCAGGGCGCGTTCAGCATCGGCCACACCCGCTTCATCAACCTCGCCGATACGCGGCAGCAGATTGAAAGCCGACTGCTTGTCGAAAGCTCCGCGTTCGGCAGGCTGACCATTAAGCAAACGACTGGCCTGGAACGCGAGCGCTTCCAGCGCATCCTTGCTGTGGGTAGACATGGACTGATAGGTGGCCAGCGATACCGAGCGCAAACCTGCTTCATCAAGCAGCGGCTTCAGCGCGAGAACCGTCTGCACCACCTGCGCATCCGGGCAGGCGATGATGCCTCGACTGACATACTCGCCGATGTGCTGCGGGTTGACCTCGGCCACGACCACTGGAACATCCTCCTGCCCGCGATGCGCACCGGTGGCATCCACCACAGCGCAGCCCTTGGCCGCGACAGTTGGGGCCCATTCGGCTGCCACTTCTTTATTGCCCAGGAAAATCACGACCTTGGCGCTGGCGAAGTCGAAACGCTCCAACGCTTCGACTCGCTGGCTCTGTCCTTTGAGCATGAGCCGCTCCCCTGCACCGTCGGTTGGCTCAAGCAGATGGATTTTGGCGAATGGATAGCCTTCGTCCTCAAGAACCTCAAGGAGGCTTTCACTCTCCAGCCCGGTGACTCCGACAATTGCGATATCGCATGACATATACGACTCAGCCTCTTGAATTTAAAGCATTAAAAACGCAAAGGGCACCCCGGTCTCCCGGGATGCCCTGACGGTGCTGCACTCTAATGAGTATCAGCTCTCCTGCAGAATCCGCAGCATGCGACGCAACGGCTCCGCCGCGCCCCACAGCAGCTGGTCACCCACCGTGAACGCCGAGAGATATTGCGAACCCATGTTCAGCTTGCGCAAACGCCCTACCGGTACGCCCAAGGTGCCGGTGACAGACGTCGGCGTCAGATCACGCAAGGTATCTTCCTTGGTGTTGGGCACGACCTTCGACCACTGGTTATGTTGATCGAGCATCGCCTCGATGTCAGCCAGCGGTACGTCCTTGTTGAGCTTGATGGTCAGCGCCTGACTGTGGCAGCGCATCGCGCCGATACGCACACAGATGCCATCGACCGGAATCGGACGCCCACTGCGACCAATGATCTTGTTGGTCTCGGCCTGCGCCTTCCATTCCTCACGGCTCTGTCCATTGGGCAACTGCTTGTCGATCCAGGGGATCAGACTGCCTGCCAGCGGCACGCCAAAGTGCTCAACCGGGAAAGCGTCTTCGCGAAGCGTCGCGGCAACGGTGCGATCAATCTCCAGAATTGCGCTGGCCGGGTCGGCCAGGTTGTCCGAGACTGATGCATGAATGGTACCCATCTGACCGATCAGCTCACGCATGTTCTGCGCACCAGCGCCGCTCGCGGCCTGATAGGTCATCGCGCTCATCCACTCGACGAGGCCATTTTCGAACAGGCCACCCAGGCCCATCAGCATGAGACTGACCGTACAGTTGCCACCGACGTAGGTACGAATGCCGTCACGAACTGCCTGGTCGATGTTGCGACGGTTGACCGGATCGAGAATGATCACTGCGTCGTCTTCCATACGCAGTGTCGAAGCCGCGTCGATCCAATAGCCGTTCCAGCCGTCGGCACGCAGCTTGGGATAGACTTCCTTGGTGTAATCGCCGCCCTGGCAGGTGATGATCACGTCCATGGGCTTGAGCGATTCGATGTCGAAGGCGTCCTGCAATGCGGGAATGTCCTTGCCGATGTCCGGGCCTTTCCCGCCGACATTGGAGGTGGTGAAGAACACCGGATCGATACCGGTGAAATCATCTTCTTCGCGCATGCGCTGCATGAGCACGGAACCGACCATGCCACGCCATCCAACCAAACCTACTCTTTTCATAACAGCCACCCCCGTGGGGTAAAAAATTCAAAGACAACGGCGCCTGGCTGCGTGCCGGGCGCGCGGAGAGCCGAACAGATTACAGGTTTTCCAGAGCGGAAGCCACGGCATCACCCATTTCCGCAGTACCGGCACGGCGGCATCCGTCAGACATGATGTCACCGGTGCGCAGCCCCTGATCCAGCACCAGACTGACCGCTTTCTCGATCGCATCCGCCGCCTGCGCCTGATTGAAACTGTAGCGAAGCATCATCGATACCGAGAGAATCGTGGCCAATGGATTAGCGATGCCCTGCCCGGCTATATCCGGCGCGCTGCCATGGCACGGCTCGTACATTCCCTTGTTGTTCTGGTCAAGGGAAGCCGAAGGCAGCATGCCGATCGACCCGGTGAGCATGGACGCCTGGTCGGACAGTATGTCGCCAAACATGTTATCGGTAAGGATCACATCGAACTGCTTCGGCGCACGGACCAGTTGCATGGCGCAGTTGTCGACATACATGTGCGACAGCTCTACCTCCGGATAGTCCCGGGCAACTTCTTCGACCACCTCACGCCACAGTTGGCTGGATGCCAGTACGTTGGCCTTGTCAACCGAACAGAGTTTGCGATTGCGCACCATGGCCATATCAAAACCGACCTTGGCGATGCGGCGAATCTCGCTTTCGCTGTACGGCAAGGTGTCGTACGCCTGGCGCTCGCCATTGTCCAGCGTGCGGCGCTCGCGCGGCTGGCCGAAGTAGATCCCGCCGGTAAGCTCGCGCACGATCAGGATGTCCAACCCTGAAACGACTTCGGGCTTCAGCGTCGAGGCGCTGGACAGCTGCGGATAGAGAATCGCCGGGCGCAGGTTGCCGAACAGTTCCAGCTGCGAGCGAATCTTCAGCAGGCCTCGTTCAGGGCGCAGCGCCGGATCGATGGTGTCCCACTTGGGTCCGCCGACGGCGCCAAGCAGCACCGCATCGGCAGCGCGTGCCCGCGCCAGGGTCTCGTCCGCCAGAGGCACGCCATAACGGTCATATGCCGCTCCGCCCAGGTCATCGAACTCGAGTTGGACCTCAAGGCTGTATTTCTCGTTGGCTATGTTCAGCACCTTGACGGCCTCGGCCATGATTTCCGGGCCGATACCGTCGCCGGGCAGAATCAGAATCTTCTTGGTCATGCTTAATCCTTTGAGAACGGTCACAGGGGCGCAGGCAAAGGCTCATACTCAAAGCCTCCACCGGCAACCGGACTACTTGATCGCACCGAACAGCCAGGGCTGGCTGGCCTGATGCCTGGCTTCGAAGGCCGCGATGGCATCCCCGTCCTGCAGGGTCAGGCCGATATCATCCAGGCCGTTGAGCAGACAGTGCTTGCGGAATGCATCGATTTCAAAGCTGTACTGCTTGCCGTCCGGGCGTGTCACTGTCTGCGCTTCGAGATCGACGGTCAGGCGATAACCTTCCTCCGCTTCAGCCTGAGTGAATAGCTTATCCATTTCTTCTTCAGTCAAAACAATGGGTAACAGTCCATTCTTGAAGCTGTTGTTATAGAAGATATCGGCAAAGCTGGGCGCCAGAACCGCACGGAATCCGTACTCGTCCAAAGCCCACGGCGCATGCTCCCGACTCGAGCCGCAGCCGAAGTTCTTGCGAGCCAGCAGCACGCTCGCGCCCTGGTAACGCGGCAGATTGAGGACGAAGTCCGGGTTGATGGGACGCTGCGAGCTGTCCTGACCGGGGTAACCCTCGTCCAGGTAACGCCACTCATCGAACAGGTTGGGACCAAAACCGGTTCGCTTGATCGATTTCAGAAACTGCTTCGGAATGATCTGGTCGGTGTCGACGTTGGCGCGATCGAGTGGCGCCACAAGACCCGTGTGCTGAGTAAAAGCTTTCATGCGTGCGCCTCCTCTTTCTTGAGCATTTCACGAACATCGACGAAGTGACCGGCAATTGCGGCCGCAGCAGCCATGGCCGGACTCACCAGGTGCGTGCGGCCCCCATTGCCCTGACGACCCTCGAAGTTGCGATTAGAGGTCGATGCGCAATGCTCACCAGCCTGCAGGCGGTCCGGGTTCATCGCCAGACACATGGAGCAGCCCGGGTCGCGCCATTCGAAACCGGCAGCCTTGAAGATGATGTCCAATCCCTCACGCTCTGCCTGCTCCTTGACCAGACCGGAACCCGGCACCACCATCGCCTGCTTGATCGATGGCGCAACGTGACGACCCTTGGCAACCGCCGCTGCCGCGCGCAGATC
>CAYZFU010000115.1:0-10614 GCA_964477725.1 uncultured Halopseudomonas sp. | reverse complement strand
GCGTTCAGAGCGAGGATGTTGGTCTGGTCGGCGATGTCGTTGATCAGGCTAACGATGTCACCGATCTCCTGGGAGGACTCACCCAGACGCTTGATTCGCTTGGAAGTGTCCTGGATCTGCTCGCGAATGGTATCCATCCCGACAATGGTGTTCTGCACCACCTCGTTACCCTTGTTGGCGATGGCAACCGAGCGCTCCGCTACCGCGGAGGATTCCGCGGCGTTGGCAGATACCTGGTCAATCGAGACGGCCATCTCATTCACTGCAGCCGAGGCGCCGGCGATTTCCTGGGCCTGGTGTTCTGAGGCCTCGGCCAGGTGCATGGCGGTGTTCTGCGTGTCCTGAGCTGCCAGGGCCACCTGAGCGGCGGTATGGTTGATCGTTTCTACCAGCTGACGCAGCTGGTCGATAGAGAAGTTGATCGAGTCGGCGATCGCACCGGTGAAGTCTTCGGTCACCGTCGCCTGAGCGGTCAGGTCGCCGTCGGCAAGGTCGGCGATCTCGTCGAGCAGACGGAGAATCGCTTCCTGGTTACGGTTGTTCTTTTCCGCAGTCTCGGCCAGACGGATGCGCGTCTCGCGGGTCATTTGCATACCGATCAACACGATGCTGCCCAGCGCAATCAGGGCGAGTAGCGCGCCGAGGAGAGTATTGACCCAGCGAGCGTCAGCGCGCGCCTCGAAGCCCAGCGACAATACCGAGGCATTTTCCAGCAGCGACTGCGAGTCGGTGAATATCTCGTTCGCTGCGGAACGTACCTGATACAGCTCGGGAGACGTAAGCAGAATCTCGTCGACCGAATCAGACACGAACTGGAACAGGTCGGCGATTTCGGTCAGTCGCGATATCGCGTCCGGATCCGTCACCTGGCTGATACCCATCCCCTCGTCGCCGTTGATCATGCCTTCCATCACGCGCCCGAACAGGCTGGCGTCGCGACCGAAGCTGTCAGCAGCCATCACCGAGTCGGCGTCACCGGCGAGCACCCGGTTAACCGAGCCAAGGATACGTTCAGCGAGCAGCGACTGACGCTGCGCAATGGCGATCTGTTGGGCCGGCGCGTTGTTGGCGATCAGCATGTCCACCACGTCTTCATACTCGACCTGCAGCTGAGGAACGGTGTCGGACAATGTGGCAGCTACTTCATGCAGCGAAAGTACGGTGTTCTGGCTGGCCAGGATCGCGTCGGCGTTGCTACGCACCCGATCCCAGTCCGCCTGCACCGCGGCAACCTGTTCCTGCAGGGTCGCCGGCGCGGCTGGCAAGCCGGTCTCTTCGCGGCCTTCGGCAATGTAATCCCAGCGTGTCTGGAAATCGTTGCGTGCCTTGGCAAGCAATGCGAAGGCTTCCGGCGTACCGGTCGCGGCTTCGGTCGCCGACTTGGAGATTTCCTGCGACAGCACTCGCAGCTCACCGGCGTGACCGATGTATTCGGTATCGTAGGCACTCTGGACGTTCAGATACAGGAAGTTGACGAAGAGCAGCAACAAGGAAACGATCAGCGCGGCAAACAAGCCGAGGAACTGCCGATTGCTGCGCATGGAGGAAAGCAATTGAGTGTCTAGCTTTTTCATGTGTGGGCCCCTACCTGGCCTACCGCCTATTCGTGTTGTCCCTGTTGCGACGCCGATCCCCGGTGCCGCTCCCGATCAGATTGCCACGTCCAGAAAACCCTGGTCTCGCGCCAATGCCCGAAAATTGAAAACCAGCGAAACCGGATCCCGCCGATAGGCCCCAACCACGTAAGGTCGGAACGCCGCAGGAACGTCGGGCGCGTCGCTGGTGAAACTGCTGACGGGGAAGTGCTGCATACCCAGCACTTCGTCTACCAGTAATCCGACGAACAGCTCGTCGCGATCCAGCACCAGTACCCGGCGCTGCTTGCGGGGCGCGGTAACACTGGCTCCGAAGAAGCGGCTCAAGTCGACGATCGGTAGCAGCCGGCCACGCACGTTGGCCACGCCGCGGACCCAGGATTTGACTCGGGGCAGGGCGGTATAACGTGGTTCGTGGAGGATTTCGCTGACTTCTCCCATGGCGGCAACCATTGGCTGGCCCGCCAGCCGGAAGCCGACACCGCTCCAGGTTTCACTGACCACTTCCTGCGCAGGCAGGCCGATAGCGCGCTGCCGGCACTGGTTGACCAGCAATTGCAGTAGGTCGAATGGATGCGTAGCGTTTGACATGCCGTCCCTGTTCTCGTCGTTGTGCGGCATCGATCAGTAGCTATCAGCTACCGAGCACCGACTTCAGTGTCTTGATCAGGGTGGCTTCCTCGACCGGCTTGGTCAGGTAATCCTTTGCACCCTGACGCTTGCCCCAGACCTTGTCGGTCTCCTGATCCTTGGTTGTGACGATGATCACCGGGATATGAGCTGTCTCGGCATCCTTGGTCAACTGCCGCGTCGCCTGGAAGCCATTGAGCCCCGGCATGACGATATCCATGAGCACCGCATCGGGCTTTTCCTGGCGAGCCAGAGCTACACCATCGGCGCCATTCTCGGCTTTCAGCACCTCGAAGCCGTGCTTTTCCAGCATGCCCGTGAGCTTGTACAACTCCGTTGGCGAATCATCCACTACAAGAATTCTGGCCATATACTCCCCCGGTCAAATCAAATGCGCCTCGGGCTCAGGTCCCGGTAGCGCCTGCCATTTTTTTATCGGATTGCGGAACGTGCGCGCGAATCGCGCCCAGCAGCTCTTCCTTGCTAAAGGGTTTGGTCAGGTACTGGTCGGAACCGACAATGCGACCCTTGGCCTTGTCGAACAGACCATCCTTGCTGGACAACATGATCACAGGCGTCGACCGGAACGCGCTGTTGTTCTTGATCAGCGCGCACGTCTGATACCCGTCCAGACGCGGCATCATGATGTCTACGAAAATGATATCGGGGTGGTTGTCGGCAATCTTGGCCAGCGCATCAAAGCCATCGACGGCCGTGATGACGGTGCAACCGACCTTTTTCAGCAGCGTTTCCGCCGTGCGCCGAATGGTCTTGCTGTCATCGATGACCATGACCTTGAGGCTTTCGAAATTTTCTTCCATAAGACCAGCCCTTGTTATAGATGTGGGTCGTGTTCGCAGGCGGCATGGTGCCAACCCCAAGACCAGCCATTCCCTTTTCCGCGTACTTTTAGCATAGATTCCAAGGCCATTCCATTGGCTTGCTCCGGCATGCTCCAAAGCCTCATTCCAGTCAAACTTTTCAGTGCATGAACCCGGCGTTACACTGCCGGGACTTTCCTCTTCAGGTCTTTCCCTATGCGCATCTGTATCGGCATCGTCATGGATCCCATTAGCAGGATCTCGTACAAGAAGGACAGCTCGCTGGCGATGTTGCTGGCCGCCCAGGCCCGCGGCTGGGACTTGCGCTACATGGAACCGGCCGATCTGTATATGGAGGATGGCCGGGCGATGGCTCGCATGTCCCCGCTTACCGTGCACGCCGATCCTTCCCACTGGTACGACCTGGGGCAAGCCCAGTCCGACGGACTGGATTCGCTTGACGTGGTTCTGATGCGCAAGGACCCGCCGTTCGACAACGAATTCCTCTATGCCACGCACATTCTCGAAGCCGCCGAGCGCGCCGGCGTGATGGTCGTCAATCGGCCGGCCAGTCTGCGCGACTGCAACGAGAAGCTCTACGCCACGCAATTTCCGCAGTGTACGCCGCCAAACGTGGTGTCTCGCCGAGCCGACATTTTGCGCGCTTTCGCACAGAAACACCGTGACGTCATTCTCAAACCGCTCGATGGCATGGGCGGGTCGATGATCTTCCGCGTCCGCGAGAACGATCCGAACCTCAGTGTCATCATCGAAACGCTGACCCAGCACGGCGAGCAGCAGATCATGGCTCAGCGATACCTGCCTGAGATAGCGGATGGCGACAAGCGGATATTGATGATCGAAGGCGAGCCCGTGCCCTACTGTCTGGCACGCATTCCGCAGCTGGGCGAAACTCGCGGCAACCTCGCTGCAGGCGGGCGTGGCGAGGCGAGGCCGCTCAGCGACCGCGATCGCTGGATTGCTGCCGAAGTGGGCCCTGCGCTACGTGAACGCGGCTTGATGTTCGTGGGTCTGGACGTGATCGGCGATTATCTCACCGAGATAAACGTGACCAGTCCGACCTGTATCCGCGAGATCGACGCAGCGTACCAGACCGACATAGGTGGACAACTGATGGACGCCATTGCCTGGAAGCTGGAAGCGAGACCTGGCGCATAGACTTTTGCCACGGGGAGCGGCAGACTGCGCAGCAATCGGCCGCTCGCTACAGCCTACGGATAGCATGAACACAGCAGCAACAGTCACTCCAGCACCCGCCCCTCCTACCGTGACGCCCCGCGACCGCCTCGGATTCACCCTGTTTCTGGCGGCGGTGCTGCATGCGCTGCTGATCCTCGGTGTGACCTTCGATTTGCCTACTCCCAGCGAACTGTCCCGCGCACTGGAGATCACTCTTGCCACGCAGCCTAGCGAGCGCACACCCGAGCAGGCGGACTATCTGGCCCAGGTCAACCAGGAGGGTAGCGGCACCCTCGACGAAAAAGCCGCGCCGAGCACTACCGAAGAAGCCGAGCTGCAAGAAAGCGAAATCAACCAGGTAACGCCTGCCCAGCAAGCCAGCGCGCCACCGCCCGAGCCAATCCAGCCGAAGCAGGTGGTAACCACCAGCGCGCCCGTGCCGGAACGGGTGCACCGGGCTCCGGAAATTCCCGACCCGGTGCAGGCGCCTCGACCGGCGCAGCGCTTCGACATGTCACGACTGTCCGAAGAGATTGCCAGCCTCGAGGCTCAACTGGCCGAAGAGCGCCAGCTTTACGCCAAGCGCCCGCGCGTGCATCGACTCAACGCTGCCTCGACGATGCAGGACAAGGGCGCGTACTACAAGGACGCCTGGCGCCGCAAGGTCGAGCGCGTAGGCAACCAGAACTATCCTGCCGAAGCCCGGGATCAGCGAATCTACGGCAGCCTGCGCATGCTGGTGGCGATCAATCGCGACGGCACGCTGCGCGAGGTTCGCATTCTGGAAAGCTCAGGCCACACTGTTCTGGACAACGCTGCTCTTCGCATCGTCCGTCTGGCCGCGCCCTATGCTCCGTTCACCGGCGACCTGATCGACGTAGACGTGCTGGAGATCATCCGCACCTGGCGGTTCGAGCCTGGCGACCGCGTGTCGAGCTTTTAGCACGCATCGCTCAGCTGCGCTGCGGGCTTTCAACCGGCTCTTGCCCTGTCCGCCCTTCGCCCCAATACTATGGGCATGAGCCAAAGCACACCGACCTATCTCACGCATCATTTCCTTATCGCCATGCCGCATATGGCAGATCCGCGTTTCACTCATAGCCTGATCTATCTTTGCGAGCACAGCGAAGACGGCGCCATGGGCATCGTCGTCAACCAGCTCAGCGGGCTCAACCTGTCCGACATTATCGAGCAGACCTCTCCGGAGCTGGACGTCCCGCCACCGGTTGGCCTGCGCCCTGTCTATAACGGCGGCCCGCTGGAGGTCGAACGAGGCTTCGTACTGCACGGCGGTGATGCCGGCTGGGAAGCCAGCCTGGACCTCGGGCCACTGCGCCTGACCACTTCGCGCGACATCCTGGTAGATATGGCGCATGGCATCGGACCGGAGCATTCGCTGGTAGCGCTGGGTTACGCCGGGTGGGAGCCCGGACAGCTCGATCAGGAGCTGACCGACAATTGCTGGCTCAGCGTACCGGCGGAAAACCGCATCCTATTCCAGGTACCCAGCGACCAGCGCCTGACCGCCGCGGCGCAGAGTCTGGGCATCGATCTCAACCTGTTGACCAGCCAGGCAGGTCACGCCTGATGTCCCGACCGCAACGGCTGCTGGGCTTCGATTACGGCACTCGACAGATCGGCGTTGCGGTCGGCCAGACCCTGACCGGTAGCGCGCAGCCGCTTTGCGTGTTGCGTGCACGGGACGGCGTGCCGGACTGGCAGCAGATCGCCGCATTGCTGGACGAGTGGAAGCCCGACGCTCTGGTGGTGGGGCTGCCGTTGAACATGGACGGCACGGCCAGCGAGATGAGTGCACGAGCGGAAAAATTCGCACGTCGTCTGGAGGGCAGATATCAGCTGAAAGTCCATTGCGTGGATGAACGCCTCTCGACCTTCGAGGCCAAGCAAAGCCTGCGCGACTCTCGACGCACGCCTAGCAGCTACCGTGACGATCCGGTCGATGCGCTGGCCGCAGCGCTACTGTTACAGACCTGGTTGGGCGAACAACCGATGGAGCAACCATGATCGAACTCCCCGACGTCGAGACTCTGCTCGATGACATGGCTCGGAAACTGAGCGCGCACCTTTCCCGGCACGGCCGTGACGAAGTGGCTTTCGTCGGCATCCATACCGGTGGCGTGTGGATAGCCGAGCGGCTGCGCCAGCGCTGTCTGCCCGAGGCGCCAATGGGTACCCTGGACATTGCGTTTTACCGGGACGACTTCGAACAACACGGGCTGCCGCAGCGGGTGCGACCATCGGAGCTCCCTTTCACCGTCGAAGATCGTCATCTGGTCCTGGTCGATGATGTCCTGATGACCGGACGCACCATACGCGCGGCGCTAAATGAGCTGTTCGACTATGGTCGGCCGGCCTCGGTCAGCCTGGTGACACTTCTCGACATTGAAGCACGCCAGTTGCCGATTCGCGCCGACGTGCTTGGCGCAAGCCTGGCCCTCCCATCCGGGCAGCGGATAAAATTGACCGGCCCCGAGCCACTGAAGCTGACTCTGAACACGACCCAATGAGATTCAAATGATCGCCAAGCCCAGCCAGCTGCAACTCAACGCCCAGGGTCAACTCAGGCATTTCCTATCTATCGAAGGGCTCTCAGGCGAGCTGCTCACCGAACTGCTCGATACCGCCGACTCTTTCCTGGAAGTCGGCGAGCGGGCAATGAAGAAGGTTCCGCTGCTACGCGGCAAGACTGTGTGCAATGTGTTCTTCGAAAACTCTACCCGCACCCGTACGACCTTCGAGCTGGCGGCCAAGCGACTCTCGGCCGACGTGCTCAACCTGAACATTTCTACCTCCTCTACCAGCAAGGGCGAGACGCTTTACGACACTCTGCGCAACCTCGAGGCGATGGCCGCCGACATGTTCATCGTACGCCACGGTGATTCCGGTGCGGCACACTTCATCGCCGAGCGGGTCTGCCCTGATGTAGCGATCATCAACGCGGGCGACGGCAACCATGCCCATCCGACCCAGGCGATGCTCGATATGCTGACCATTCGCCGCCACCGCGGCGACTTCACCGGGCTGTCGGTGGCCATTGTCGGGGATATTCTGCATTCCCGGGTGGCTCGCTCGAACATGCTGGCGCTGAAGGCGCTGGGCTGCCCGGACATTCGCGTGATCGCGCCGCGTACGCTGTTACCGGCAGGCATCGAGCAGTACGGCGTTACGGTATACAACGACATGCGCGTTGGCCTGCGCGATGTCGACGTGGTGATCATGCTGCGACTGCAGAAGGAACGGATGCAAAGCGGGCTGCTTCCCAGCGAGAGCGAATTCTACCGTCTCTACGGCTTGACGTCGGAAAGCCTGGCGCTGGCCCGTCCCGATGCCCTGGTCATGCATCCCGGACCGATCAACCGCGGCGTGGAGATCGAATCAGCCGTGGCTGACGGCCCCCAGTCGGTGATCCTTAACCAGGTAACCTATGGCATCGCCGTGCGCATGGCGGTGATGTCGATGGCCATGACCGGTCAGAACACCCAGCGCCAGCTCAACCAGGAAGCCCAGTAATGCGAGTGACGATCGAAGGCGCACGGGTCATCGACCCGGCCACCCAACTGGACCAGATCACCGACCTTCATATCGACAACGGGTTGGTGCATGCTATCGGCTTGGCCCCGGAAGGTTTCGTCGCACAGCAGGTCTTCGATGCGCGCGGCCTGATCGCTGCTCCCGGCCTGGTCGATCTCAATGTCAGCCTCCGCGAGCCTGGCCAGTCGCACAAGGGAACCATTGCCAGTGAAACACGCGCAGCGGCCTCCGGCGGGGTAACCAGTCTCTGCTGCCCCCCCGATACCCGCCCGGTTCTGGATACGCCTGCCGTCGCGGAGCTGATCTTCGATCGGACCGAGCGCGCCGGCCAGGTGCGCGTGTTCCCGATCGCTGCCCTGACTCGCGGCCTGGATGGCGAACACCTGAGTGAGCTGGTCGCCCTGCGCGATGCCGGTTGCGTCGCCTTCACCCAGGGACTGGCGCCGATGAAGAGCAATCGCATCCTGCGCCGGGCTCTGGAGTACGCAGCCGGTTTCAACCTTCCGGTTATCTTTACCCCACAGGATCCGGACCTGGCCGAAGGCGGCATGGCACACGAAGGCCCTACTGCATCGCGCTTGGGACTGGTAGGCATTCCCGAAGCAGCAGAAACCGTGGCCCTGGCTCGCGATCTGCTGCTTATCGAACAGACCGGCGTGCGAGCCCATTTCAGCGGACTGACCAGTGCCCGCGCAGTCGATATGCTCGCCGATGCCCAGGCCCGCGGCCTTCCGGTAACCGCCGACGTCGCCATGTATCAGTTGCTGCTTTGTGACGAGCAGCTCGAGGGCTTCTCCAGCCTGCTGCACGTCCAACCTCCGCTGCGCAGCGCCAGCGATCACAGCGCCTTGCGCGAAGCGGTCAAGTCAGGCGTGGTACAGGCTATCGCCTCGCATCACCGGCCCCACGAGCCTGAGGCCAAGCGCGTGCCATTCGCCGCATCGGCGCCGGGTATCAGCAGTGTGGAAATCCTGTTGCCACTGGCGATGAATCTGGTCGCCGATGGTGTGCTGGAACTGCCGGCAGTGCTCGCACGACTCACCTGCGGCCCGGCAACGGCCCTGGGGCTTCCCGCCGGCCGGCTGGCGCCCGGTGATATCGCCGACATCGTCCTGTTCGACCCGGTACAGACCAGCCTCATCGGGCATAACTGGCTGTCGCGCGGCGCCAACTGCCCGTTTCTGCATGAGGGCGCTCCAGGCGTGGTAACCCATACCTTCAGTCAGGGAAAACTGGTGTACCAGTCGCAGCAAATCCTCTAGATTAGCGATCCCCGGATCGGAGCAAAAAGGACACTCCATGGCGGCTTTCGGATTGCGCGGCAAATCGCTGCTGGCTTTGCTGCTGGCCTGCGCCCTGGCGCTGGCCCCGGCAGCGCTGATCGGCTGGCTGGCACTGCAAGGTATCCGCGACCATTTCGGCGAAGCCTATGCGCGTAATGCCACGCTGCTGAGCCGCGAGCAAATCCGTGCGCCCATTTCCCGCGAACTGGCGCTGTCGTTACGCCTGGCCGATTCGGAAGTCACCCGCCAGTGGCTGAACGACGAACGGGATCCGGCCAAGCGCGAGCTGTTCTTCCGTGAAGCCGAGCGCTATCGTGGCGACTTCCGCGACCACGCCTACTTCATCGGTAGCGTGGCCAGCCTCGGTTATTATTTCAACAGTAACGAGCAAACGCCCAGTAGCGATCCCCGCTACGTTCTCAGCCGTGACAAGGACAGCGACTCCTGGTTCTTCGCCAGCTTGCGCAATACCGAGTCGTTCAATATCAATGTCGACTACAACGCCCTGCTCGATACCATCAAGGTCTGGTTCAACATCCTGGTGGTCGATGGCGAGCGGGTGCTCGGGTTAGCCGGGTCTGGCGTCGATCTGTTGAGTTTTATCCACGATTTCATCGCGACCGATGAACCGGGTGTCAGTCCGATGATCATCGACACCCAGGGCGCCATCCAGGCCCACCAGAACCGTTCGCTGATCGCCCTGAATTCAGGAGCCCAGGCTGATGCCGAGACAGGGCAAAGCCTGTTCGGTCTGCTTGCCGACGATGCTCAGCGCGAAGCCGTGCGCGCCGCGATGGCGGAGACACGGTCGCAGCCGGAGAGCGTCAGGATAATCCCGGTGAGCATCGCCGGAAGCCAACAGCTGCTCGCCCTCGCCTTCATTCCCGAGCTTGGCTGGTATGTGGCCAATGGCGTCGACCTGAGCAGCGCCAGGATCATCGACAATCGCTGGCTCGTGCCGCTATTGATCGCGCTGGCCGGACTGGTGCTGGTGCTGGTCATACTGTTTGCCCTGGCCATCGACCGGCTCCTGCTGCGCCCGCTTGATCAGCTCAAACGCAGCGCCCAGGCCATGGCAGCGGGCGATTACGAGGTCAGCATGCCCACCGGGCGCTCGGACGAGATTGGCGAGCTGAGCGCCGCTTTCGGCGTCATGGCGCAAAAAGTCAGACGCCACACACAGGAACTCGAGCAGCGAGTCCAGGAACGCACCCTGGATCTCGAGCGCGCCAATCAGGAGATGGCTGCGGCGCACAAGAAAATCGACGATTCGATCGACTACGCCAGCCTGATCCAGCGTTCCATCCTGCCCAACCGCGAGCTGGTCAGCACTGTCGGGAAAAACCATGCGGTCCTGTGGCGGCCCCGCGACGTGGTTGGCGGCGACTTCTATGTCTTTCGCAGCACCGAGCGCGCCTGCCTGTTCGGTGTGGTTGACTGCGCCGGGCATGGCGTACCCGGAGCACTCATGACCATGCTCGCCCATGCGGCCCTGGACCAGGCAATGTCCAGCGAGCCGCTGGCGGACCCGGC
>CAYZFU010000114.1:6857-10689 GCA_964477725.1 uncultured Halopseudomonas sp. | reverse complement strand
GATGTAGGAGCGGCGCCCCCGCCGCGATAGCGATGCCCGGCCCCGTCGCCGCCGGTCGCGCCTCCCACGGAGCTATCGGGCTACTCTGACCGTTGTGGGAGCGGCGACTCGCCGCGATAGCGTCCTCCCGTCCCGCACAGATGGTTGAGCTTTTGCTAATCTGCTCCAGCCCACACTTGGAGGTGCTCATGCCCTGGCCGCTGGCAGCCAACTTATCCCTGCTCTTCACCGAACACCCCCTGCCGGACCGCATCGCTGCGGCGGCCAGCGCAGGATTCGATGGCGTCGAAATTCAGTTTCCCTACGAAATGGAGGCGCAGGATCTGACCAGGCTACTTGCCGATGCCGCCATGCCCTTGGCGCTGATCAACCTGCCTGCCGGCGATCTGATGGCCGGCGGCCCCGGCCTGGCCGGCGTGCCGGCTCGCGTCAGTGAATTCGGCCAAGCCCTTGACGTGGCGCTACGCTATGCCGAGCACGTCCGTCCGCAGCGCGTCAACATCCTGCCGGGACGGCTGGCCGAAGGCGTCGAGCCGGAGGCTGCGATCGATACCCTGGTCGACAATCTGCAAATAGCCTGCCCAGCATTCGAGTCGCTTGGCATTGGCGTCACTTTCGAGGCAATCAACCGGCATGACATGCCGAGCTTCCTCACTGGCACACCAGCCGAGCAACGCCAGGTCATCGAACGCGTCGCCCACGCCAACCTTTCAGCACAGCTCGATCTCTATCACATGGCGCGCATGGAGATCCTACCGGTCCAGGCAATCCGAGATTTGGCCGGCTCGATCGGGCATGTTCAGTTCGCCGATGTGCCAGGCCGGGGCGCACCGGGAAGTGGTGAGCTCGACTTCGCCGCAGCGTTTCAGACGCTAGAGGAAGCGGGCTATGAGGGATGGCTGGCCGCCGAATACCGGCCCGCAGGCACGACATCTTCCGATCTCGGCTGGATCGAGCGTTGGCGCGCCCAGCGCTGGATCAGAACCCCGGCGCGCAACGAATAGTCCGGGCACTGGCCAGCTTTTCACCGCGGCTGCTTTTCAGTGAGCCGACGCTCTGCCAGCCGAGACGCTCTGCACTGAATACATAGGTTTCGCCGGCCTGGAACTGGTCGTAGGTCAAGCCTAGGATGCAGGTGCGATACTGCGGCTCGCCCATGGGGCCGCCACCCCCAGCGCCACCCGGCGTCTCGTAGCGAAAGCGCACCTGCAATTCATGGGCACCGGGACGCAGATCGGGAAAATGAATGCCATCGACCAGTTCACCGTCGAGTCGATACGCGTTCAGCTGATCCATCGGCGCGGTGTCAAATTCGACTCGCACACGATCATCCGGTAGCGGTGCCTGGGGCTGTTGCGCACAGCCCGCCGTTATGAAGGCACACAGCGCGATAAGCTTACGCATCATCTCTCCAGCCCTATTTATCGTCCCCACACTGTAGCGAAAACCAGCGCCGGATGGGGGATGCCATAAGTTTGGCTACTGAATCCCGATCACCTGCACCCATTAGGCTGGTACGGGCAACGGATCCTCGGCATTCTATTCACCATAATTATGATCATTGAAGCCCTGAATCAGCGGGGCGCAGAGGAGATGGCGATGCAAGCACTGAATGGCAAGGTTGCGGTTATTACGGGTGGCGGCAGCGGACTGGGTCGCGAACTGGCGCTCAGCTGCGCCGCGCGCGGCATGAAGCTGGTGCTGGGCGATGTCGACGAGAAGGGTATGCAGGAAACACTGCGCCTGGTCGAAGAAGCACATCCGGGTACCGAATCCGCCACCATGCGTTTGGACGTTTCCAAGCTTGAGCAGATGCAGGCTTTCGCTGACCTCGCCAAGAGCCGCTTCGGCTCTGCCCACGTCATCTTCAACAATGCCGGGGTCAGCGTTGGCGGCCCGGCCTGGGAAAATACTCCGCATGACTGGGAATGGGTCATGGGCGTTAACCTGTACGGCGTGGTCTGGGGCATCAAGGTGTTCACTCCGATGCTGATCGAGCAGAACGAAGGCCATATCGTCAACACCGCCTCGGCTGCCGGCTGGCTGAACGGGCCGAACATGTCGATTTACAATGTATCCAAGCACTCGGTGGTTGCGCTATCTGAAACCCTCGCACTGGACCTGCGCGATATCAACGCCAACGTCGGCGTCACCTGCCTGTGCCCGGCCTTCTTCCCCACCGCGATCCATGAATCCGCGCGCAACCGCCCGGACGACAAGGCCGATACCATCACCCCGAGCGAAGTCGCCCTCAAGCGCGCCGAGCTGACCAAGCAGGCCGTACAGAAAGGCAAGATCCAGGCGACCGATATCGCCGAAATGACGCTCAAGGCGGTAGAAGAAGATCAGTTCTACGTGTTCCCGCATCGCAAGATCAAGCAACTGATCGCCCTGCGCGCCCAGGCCGCAGCAAACGAAAAGAAAGCCTTCGATTCCCTGAACCCCGAGGCCTGATCCAACCCCGATTGTAGGAGCGCACCCGGGCGCGAAAGCGGAGCCCGAGCCACCTTCTTCGCGGTCATCCTCGGCGGCCCCGTCCGCTCCCACGCGGAGCGGTCGCGGCTTCCATGTGGGAGCGCACCCGGGCGCGAAAGCGATCCGTCAGACCCCTACAAATTCCCTGCCTAACGCACCCAACCCCGCACCATAAACCGCCTGTCGCCCCGCGCTTCGAAACGCTTGACCTTCCCCAAACAATCCCACCCTAAAGTTTCCCGCCCCGTCGCCGATAACCAAAACATCGGTAAGGAAGCGCAACGCAACCCGTTGCCAACCGTGTGGGCTAGGGCCTGTTTGATAGCGATTGGGTTGTCAAGCGAAGCAGGGAAACTTTTTTACGAAAGTTCCTAAAGGTCCTGAAAGGCACGCCGATACAGTAATCGAATGCGAACTCATTGGGTGCCTGGGCAAAGCCGGCCCGCGAGTCGCAAGCTCAGGCAAACATTATTTCAGGTCCTTCGGAGGCAATACCATGGCCCTTACAGTTAACACCAACGTAGCTTCTCTGAACGCTCAGCGTAACCTGAGCGGCAGCACCAACTCGCTGACCACTGCGATGGAGCGTCTGTCTTCTGGTTCGCGTATCAATAGCGCGAAGGATGATGCGGCTGGTTTGCAGATCTCTAACCGTCTGACTAGCCAGATCAATGGTTTGAATGTGGCTACACGCAACGCCAACGATGGTATCTCCGTTGCTCAGGTCGCAGAGGGCGCTCTTCAGGAGTCCACCAACATCCTCCAACGTATGCGGGAGCTCACGCTTCAAGCGGGTAACGGAGCGAATACTGATGATGACCGAAAGGCCATACAAGCGGAAATCTCCCAGTCTATTGAGGAGCTCGATCGTATCGCTAATACAACCTCCTTCGGCACGCAAAAGCTTTTACAAGGTGTCCCCGGAGAAAATCCAGGCGACGCTGCAACCGAGCTTACGTTAGATTTTCAAGTAGGTGCCCAGAAGAATGAGAAAATTTCAGTTAGCCTAGGCACCGGTTTTGGCGCGAAAGCTTTGACCGTAGATGATATCAACGTGAACCCAGCAGTAGCAGATGGCGGTTTTGTAGCGGATGACGGCTCGACTGGCACGGTTGAAACGGCGCTGGCGAAGATCGATGTTGCCCTGCAAAAGATCGATGATCAGCGCGCAGAGCTTGGTGCTAAGCAGAACCGCTTTTCGAGTACTATTTCTAATCTTCAAAACATCTCGGAAAACGTATCGGCCTCCCGCAGCCGCATCATGGACACTGACTACGCCACCGAAACCGCCAATCTGACCAAAAACCAGATCATGCAGCAAGCCGGCACCGCCATGCTGTCCCAGGCGAACCAGCTG
>CAYZFU010000114.1:0-6824 GCA_964477725.1 uncultured Halopseudomonas sp. | reverse complement strand
TCTCTCCGCTTTGTCGTTTGCGAGGCAAGGATTATGGAAACGCGTATACCTGGTTCCCTGGACATGCCACGGCTCGGCGGGCAACCGCGTGCGCTCGATTCGGATAACGTGTCCCCTCGGGGATCTGCTTCAAGCTCAAGCATAGTCGCGCCGCTCTCGCAGACTTCAACCAGCGGGGCTGCGGAAAAAAGTCAGGCGAACCCTAAAGATCGTCCCGATCTGCAGGCGGCGGTGGTCGAAATGAACGACTTCGTTCAGTCCGTTAACCGCGATATCGATTTCAGGTTGGATGATGATAGCGGCCGGGTGGTGGTGAGCATTACCGACCGTGAGACGGGCAACGTGATCCGTCAGATTCCGTCAGAGGACGCGCTCAAGCTCGCGGAGAGTCTTTCCGAAGCGCGTAGCCTGTTGCTGAAGACGGAAGTATAAAACCGAGCCCAATGGCTCGGTTTTTGCTTTAGCCCACCGAACAACTGATCAGCGGCCGAACCGTCAAGAAACGGTCGGAGGAGTAGAAGATGTCGCTTGGAGGAATCGGAGCCGGTATAGGGTCTGGGATGGACATCCGCAGCATTGTGGATGCCCTGGTCAATGCCGAAAAGGCGCCCAAGGAAGCACAGCTCAATCGACTGGAAAAGGCCACCACGACCAAAGTGTCGGCCCTGGGCCAGTTTCGTAGCGCTATGTCTACCTTCCAGACGGCCCTGAAGGATCTCAACAGCGCCTCGCTATTTCAGAAGCGCTCTGCCGTGTCTGCCAATACGGACGTTTTCACCGCTACCGCTGGATCGAAGGCGGTGTCCGGCAACTATGACATAACGGTTTCCAAGCTGGCGCAGAGCAGCAAAATAGCCCTGGCAGGTGTCGATTCGTCCACGACCGAGATTGGCACTGGCACCTTGAATATTCAGATCGGCGCGGATGCGATTGCCGTCGATATCGTCGAAGGCAAGGGCACGCTCGCCGATATCCGCGATGCGATCAATGTGGCCGGCAAGGACAAGGGGCTCAGCGCGACCATCGTCAACGACCCGAATGGAACAGGCGGCGCGCGTCTGGTGTTGAGCTCGACGAAAACCGGTGCGGGTAATGATATCGAGGTCACGGCGAGCACTAGCGCCTCTGGGGATCTCTCGCTGCTTGAATTTCCTCCTTCCGCAACGGCTCCGACCGGCGACAGGGCGCCGCGCACCATTTCGCCGGCAAGCGATGCGAGCTTTACCATCGACGGCATCGCGCTGACCAGCGCTACCAACGTTATCGATAACGCCATCGAGGGCGTCTCGCTGACCTTGAAAGCCGCGCAGATGCCAGTTGGGGAGCCTCCGGCTTTTCCGGATGTATCGCTAGCCGTTGCCGAGGACCGCGAAGCAGTCAAAACGTCAGTCACTGCGTTTGTCGATGCTTACAACAAGCTCGTGGGCACGGTAGGTTCGCTGACCAAGGTAACGCCGGTCGGCGGCGATAGCAGCCAACCTGTGACCGGCGCTCTGGTTGGCGACGCCACCGTGCGCAGCTTCATGAACAGCGTGCGGGGTGAGCTGAGCTCGCAATCTGACGGCGAACTGCGCATTCTCGCCGATCTAGGCATCACCACCGAACGAGACGGCAAGCTCAAGCTTGACTCGACCAAGCTGGATAAAGTGTTGGAGACCGGCGTGGACAAGCTCGCCGGATTCCTGACGGGCGAGCAAGGGTTGATGGCGCGGCTGGAAAGCCAGGTAAAGCCCTATACCGAAACAGGTGGACTGCTGGAAAACCGGACCAAGGCACTGCAGAACACCATATCCGATGTGAGCGATCAACGCGAAGCGCTTGCGCGGCGTACCGCTTCGCTGGAGTCCCGACTACTTGCGCAGTTCAACGCCATGGATTCTCTGGTCGGCCAGTTATCCGGCACCAGCAACTATCTCTCCGGTGTGCTGGACAGCCTGCCGGGCGTTGTGAAGCAGAGTAAATAAACATGGCGAGCCCAATCGACGTATACAAGCAAGTCAACATCAGCCAGGAAGTCTCCCAGTACCGCGCCGTGCAGCTGCTGCTCAACGGCGCGATCGAGCGCCTGAAGCTGGCTCGCCATGCCCAGGCCACCGGTAACCCCGAACGTCGTGGCGCGGCGGTCGGTAGCACCGTCAGCATTATCGGCGCGCTGCAGGGCTCGCTGGATATGGAGCTTGGCGGGGAGATTTCGCAGAATCTGGATGCGCTGTATGACTATATGCTGCGCAAGCTGGCTGGCGTGGCGCTGGATGATACGCCGCGATCGCTGGATGAGGTGCAGGCTTTGCTGGAAGAGATCAAGGAAGCCTGGGACGCGATCGAGCCGAGGTGAGGGGCTGAATACCCTGGGTCGCCCCGGGTCGGGCCTCCCACAGGGGTGGCCTCTGCGCATCAAGTTGTGGGAGGCGCGACCCGCGGCGATCGGAGTTGATCAGGTCACTCCAAAACCTGGGCGTCCTGCGCACACCGTCGCCCCGAGTCGGGCCTCCCGCAAAGGAAGACTCCTGCGCATCGAGTTGTGGGAGGCGCGACTCGCGGCGACCGGGGTTGTTCAGACCATGCCAGCCCTGGGCGTCCTGCGGACGCTGTCGCGGCGGGTCGCCCCTCCCACAAGACTCGCGCAGGTCGTCGGCTTCCATATGCTCGCTTGTGCATAATTTCCCTCAAGTTTTACCGCGCTGGCCGATATAAGGGGTATGTGCAACACACCTCGGGACATAGCGCCATGAATGCCTACGCAATGAAGCAATACCAAACCGTTAACGTCCACGCCCAGGTCGGCGAGGCGAGTCCGCATCGCTTGATTCAGATGTTGCTCGAAGGCGGCCTGCAGCGCCTGGCTCAGGCCAAGGGCGCGATGCAATACGGCAATATCCCGCTCAAAGGTGAGTTGCTCGGCAAAGCTGTCAGCATCATTGTTGGGCTGCGCGACGGTCTAGACCTGCAGAAGGGTGGCGAACTGTCGGCCAATCTGGATAATCTTTACGCCTACATGATTCAGCGGCTCAGCCAGGCGAATCTGAAGAACGATCCGGCAATGATCGATGAAGTGGCCGGTCTGTTGCGTGAAATTAAGGAAGGCTGGGATAGCATCCAGGCTTGAGGAAAGCGTCATGGCACATGCTGTTGAGCAATTGGAGCAGACCCATCAGGCCTTGATCGTCGCGGTTCAGGCCGGCGATTGGGAGCAGGTGGGTGAACTTGATGTACTCTGCCGCGAGCTGGTCGGAAAGGCGATGCAGCATCCCGAGCGCGACGAGCAGGCATTGGCCGAGACGCTGGCCTCGCTGTCGGAGACCTACCGGGAAGTGATCGCGCTGTGCCAGGCGGTACAGGGCAAGCTCGCCGAAGAGCTGCACGGAATCCAGCGCAGCAAGGAAAGCGCCAAGGTCTACCAGATGTTCAGCTGAGCCGGTTTCGGATGGATGGCAGGAATTCGTGCGCCAACTATTTGACTCTCGCTCCGAATCTGGCTACCTTTGACAAAATATTAAAAAGGCAATGGCGTTGCGCTATCACGCGTTCGACCTGCCCGTCTGTCAACAGGACGCCGCACTGCTTATGCTGCCAAATTCTCACATCTTGTTAATTGAAGATTGCCCGGAAAACCGGCGCGATATTCAGGTCATCCTCGACTTTCTCGGCGAAGACACCATCACCACCACTTCCGAGTCCTGGGCTGCTGCCGTTGAGGCACAGGTCGAAGGCTCCGAGGCGGTGAAGTGCGTTCTGTTGGGCTGTTGCGAGCACAGCATGGGCCTGCCCGCACTGCTCGCCCAGCTGGATAAATGGGACGATGCGCTGCCGATAATCTCCTGCGATACAGGCGACTCGTCCGCGTGGCCCGAGCACGTTCGGCAGCGACTGCTGGCGGTCCTGCCGCCACCGCTCAGCTACAACCAGCTTATCGATGCCCTGCATCGCGCTCAGGTGTACCGCGAGATCTATAGCGAACGCACCCGCCGCGGCAGTCAGCGCGAGCCCAACCTGTTCCGCAGCCTTGTAGGTACCAGCCGCAGCGTACAGGGTGTACGCATGATGATGCAGCAGGTCGCCGATACTGAAGCTACCGTGCTGATTCTTGGCGAATCGGGGACCGGCAAGGAAGTGGTTGCGCGTAACCTGCATTATCACTCGCGCCGCAAGGATGCCCCCTTCGTACCGGTCAACTGCGGCGCCATCCCTGCCGAGTTGCTCGAAAGCGAATTGTTCGGGCACGAGAAGGGCGCGTTCACCGGGGCCATCACCAGCCGCGCCGGCCGCTTCGAGCTGGCCCAGGGCGGCACCCTGTTTCTCGATGAAATCGGCGACATGCCTCTGCCGATGCAGGTCAAGCTGCTGCGTGTGCTGCAGGAACGGACCTTCGAGCGGGTGGGCAGCAACAAGGTGCAGACGGCGGACGTACGTGTCATCGCTGCGACGCACAAGAACCTGGAAGACATGATCGAAAAGGGCAGCTTCCGCGAGGATCTGTTCTATCGGCTGAACGTGTTCCCCATCGAGATGCCCGCCCTGCGTGAGCGTATCGAGGACCTGCCGCTGCTGCTCAACGAGTTGATCACGCGGCTGGAGATGGAGAAGCGCGGCTCGATCCGGTTTTCTACCTCGGCGATCCTTTCGCTCTGCCAGCACGAATGGCCGGGCAACGTTCGCGAGCTGGCCAACCTGGTCGAGCGCATGGCGATCATGCATCCGCATGGCGTGATCGGCGTGAACGAACTGCCGCGCAAATTCCGCTATGTCGAGGATGATCATGAAGACCTGCGCTCGCAGCGGGAAGACGATGATGAGCGGGGTGAGGCCTTCAATGGTCTGGTCGGCCTGAACAGTCCGGCGTTCCTGCCGCCGGAAGGTCTGGATCTGAAGGAATATCTCGGCGGCCTGGAACAGACATTGATTCAGCAGGCGCTCGACGAGTCGGCCGGTGTCGTCGCGCGCGCGGCGGAGCGTTTGCAGATCCGACGGACCACGCTGGTGGAAAAGATGCGCAAGTACGGTATCAACCGCGGCGTCGAGATGTCAGAAGACTGACGCGGAGCGTCCAGGTGCCTTGCTGGTTCAGTGTAAGTTGCTGAATTGAAAGCAAACCTGCTCCGTGGCACAGCGCTTGCTAAGAATCCCCTGAAGAGGTTTTTTCAGGGGATTTTTCATGTCGGTCACAGCTCACCACCTGCCGCAGGCAACCAGCGAACTCGCGCAGGCCAGCGAAGCTACCGATATCCAGGAGCGCGCCCGGCTGGAGCAGGCTTACGAACAGTTCAGTCGCGTATCCGGCCAGCTCTCCGCTTCCTATGCCTTGCTCGAAGAGCAGGTTTCCTCACTCAAGTCCCAGCTCGCCGACGTCAGCGAACAGCGCACCCGCGAGCTGGCCGAAAAAGCGCGTCTGGCAGGGCGGTTGCAGAATCTGCTCGATCTACTGCCTGGCGGCGTGGTGGTCATGGACGGGCGCGGCGTCGTCCGCGAAGCAAACCCGGCGGCACGTGAGCTGCTAGGCGAGCCACTGGAAGGCATACTCTGGCGCGATCTGATTCTTGACCGCTTTGCTCCCCGTGACGACGATTATCATGAGGTATCCCTGCGCAGCGGCCGGCGCGTGTCGATGGCGACGCGTTCGCTGGTTGGCGAGCCGGGTCAATTGATTCTGTTGACCGACCTTACCGAAACCCGTGCGTTGCAGAGTCAACTGGCCAGGCACGAACGGCTTTCCGCGCTGGGTCGCATGGTCGCGTCCCTCGCGCATCAGATACGTACGCCGCTATCCACCGCCATGCTCTACGCCAGCCATCTGACTGACTCGACGCTGGCCGAAGAGCACCGCACCCGTTTCACCGCCAGGCTGAAAGGCCGGCTGGAAAGCATCGAGCAACAGGTTCGCGACATGCTGATCTTTGCCAAGGGCGATCTTCCGATCAACGATAGCGTCGAGGTTGCGGACTGGTTTGCGATGCTCTGGCAACAGGCGGGGCCTTTGATCGAGCAGGGCGGAGCAAGCTGTACCTGGCAAAACCGCTGCCCACCCGGATACAGGCTCCGATGTAATATCGAGACGCTCATCGGCGCCATCACCAACCTGATAGACAACGCCATCCAGGCTGGCGGAGGTGATGCCCGTCTCAAGGTTACCCTGCGTCTGATCAGCGGCCAGCTGAGCATCTGCGTCGTCGATGCCGGCCGGGGCATGACGCCAGCGCAATTGTCGCGGATTGGCGAGCCTTTCTTTACCACCCGCGCACAGGGCACCGGGCTTGGCGTGTCCGTGGTGAAAGCGGTCGCCCGCGCGCATGGTGGCTCGTTCTACATGCGCAGCAAGGCCAATTGGGGGACCTCTGCCGAGCTTCTGCTACCACTCAGGGAGGTGCAGGCATGACCGTTAAACCTCTGCGCATTCTGCTGGTGGAGGATGATCGCGATTTACGCGAAGCCCTGTCGGACACCCTCACCCTGGGTGGCTACCCGCATATCGAAGCGCCGGATGCCGAGACCGCACTCAAGCTGCTGCAGCGCGAATCGGTGTCGCTGGTGGTCAGCGATGTGAACATGCCCGGAATGGACGGCCATATGCTGCTGCGCCAGGTGCGCGAGCATCATCCGCAGATCCCGGTCCTGCTGATGACCGCCTACGGGACGGTCCAACAGGCGGTCACGGCGATGCGCGACGGGGCGGTGGATTATCTGGTCAAACCGTTCGAACCGCGCGCATTGCTCGATCTGGTCGCCCAGCATAGCCAGGGCCGTCTGCCCTCGGCTGCAGGGGAGGGGCCGGTGGCGGTCGAACCGACCAGCCAGCAGCTGTTGCAACTGGCCGCACGTGTGGCTGCCAG
>CAYZFU010000113.1:3846-10691 GCA_964477725.1 uncultured Halopseudomonas sp. | reverse complement strand
TACGCCTTCAAGGACCAGGATCTGCTCATCCTGGCCCTGACCCACCGCAGCCTTGGTGGGCGTAACAACGAGCGTCTAGAGTTTTTAGGTGACTCGATTCTCAATTTCGTCGCGGCGGAGGCGTTGTTCGAACGCTTCCCCCAGGCGCGTGAAGGGCAGCTTTCACGGTTACGGGCTCGTCTGGTCAAAGGCGTAACTCTGGCCGAGCTGGCCAAGGGTTTCGAGCTCGGCGACTATCTTCGGTTGGGCTCCGGCGAACTCAAGAGCGGCGGCTTCCGGCGTGAGTCGATTCTCGCTGACGCTACCGAAGCGATCATCGGCGCAATCTATCTGGATGCGGGGATGGATGTGGCGCGCGAACGGACGCTGTTCTGGCTGCAGGAACATATCGCCACGTTGACGCTGGTGGACAACAACAAGGACGCCAAGACGAGACTCCAGGAATATCTACAGTCGCGTCAGTGTGAACTCCCTCGCTACGAGGTGATCGACAGCAGTGGTGAAGCTCACTGCCGGGTATTTCGGGTCGAATGCCAGATCGCGCCGCTTGCCGAGCGAACGTTCGGGACCGGCAGCAGCCGACGTTTCGCTGAACAGGAAGCGGCTCAGCAGGCACTTATTGCGCTAGGGGTGGAGAAAGGCGATGAATGAACAGACACGTTGCGGCTATGTAGCCATCGTCGGTCGACCGAATGTCGGCAAGTCGACCCTGCTCAATCACATCCTCGGCCAAAAGCTCGCGATTACCTCGCGCAAACCGCAAACCACGCGTCACACCATGCTGGGTATCAAGACCGAAGAAGGTGTGCAGGCGATCTACGTGGATACCCCCGGTCTGCACAACGACAACGAGAAGGCGCTTAACCGGTTCATGAACAAGAGCGCCAGCCAGGCGCTGCGCGATGTGGACGTCGTTTTGTTCGTGGTCGACCGGATGCGTTGGACCGACGAGGACGAGATGGTCCTCGAGCGCGTTCGGCACGTGACGTGCCCGGTGATTCTGGTGGTCAACAAGGTCGACCGCATGGAAGACAAGCGGCAGATGTTGCCGCATCTGGAATGGCTTACCGAGCAGCTCCCTGAAGCTGAAGTTGTACCGGTATCCGCCCTGCATGGACAGAACATAATCGAGCTGGAAAAGGTTATCGCGCAGCGCCTGCCGGAAAGCGAGCACTTTTATCCGGAGGATCAGATTACCGATCGCAGCTCGCGCTTTCTGGCCGCCGAACTCGTGCGCGAGAAAGTCATGCGCCAACTGGGCGCAGAAGTCCCCTATCAGGTAACTGTCGAAATCGAGCAATTCAAGCAGGAAGGCAAGATCCTGCATATCCATGCTCTGATTCTCGTCGAGCGTGAAGGCCAGAAGAAGATCATCATCGGCGACGGTGGCGAGCGGATGAAGAAGATCGGTCAGGAAGCCCGTCTGGATATGCAGAAGCTATTCGGCAGCAAAATCATGCTCAACCTCTGGGTGAAGGTGAAGCGCGGCTGGTCTGATGACGAGCGCGCCCTCAGTTCGCTGGGCTATCGCTTCGATCAGTAATGCGTCCGCTCAGTCCGGCCTACGTTCTGCATAGCCGGCCCTACCGGGACACCAGCGCGCTGGTCGATCTGCTGACGCTGAACGAAGGCGTCCAGCGCGTGATCTGGCGCGGGGCGCGAGGATCGCGCAAAGGTAGCGGGCCGCAGCCGTTCATACCTATGATGATCGGCCTGGCCGGCCGCAGCGAGCTGAAGACGCTTGCCTCCGCCGAGACCGCCGGCTGCTATACCCTGCTACAGGGCGATTATCTGTTCAGCGGCCTCTATCTCAACGAATTGCTGCTGCGCCTGTTACGTCCTGCCGATCCGCAACCACTACTGTTTGCCGCTTACCAGAGCGCGCTCGAAGCGTTCGGCCATTCGGCGCCCGTCGAGCCGGTATTGCGCCGCTTCGAGTGGCAGTTGCTGGACGTTCTCGGCTATGGTTTCAGTCTGACGGTCGATGCATTGGGGCAGCCGCTCGATCCCGAGGCTCGTTACGGCTGGCAGGCCGATCAGGGGCTGATTCGGGTCGAGGCACCGCCCGGTGCCGGTTTTTCCGGCGTGTCTCTGCTGCACATGGCCGCCGATGACTGGACCGATCCAGCTACGTTGCGTGCGGCCAAGTTACTGATGCGTCAGGCGCTCAGTAATCATCTCGGCGATCGTCCGCTCATGAGCCGACAGTTGTTTTCTACAGCCAAAGGAGTCCAGTCGTGACCCATCCTTCGCGTATTCTGCTTGGCGTCAATATCGACCATATCGCAACGCTGCGCCAGGCACGCGGCACCCGCTACCCGGATCCCGTCCAGGCTGCGATCGAGGCCGAGCAGGCCGGCGCCGACGGCATTACTGTGCATCTTCGCGAAGATCGTCGCCATATTCAGGAGCGCGATGTTCGCTTGCTCGCCGAAGTGTTGCAGACGCGCATGAATCTTGAAATGGCCGTGACCGACGAGATGCTGGCGTTCGCCGGATCGATTCGGCCTGCGCATGTGTGTCTGGTGCCCGAGCGGCGCGAAGAGCTGACCACCGAGGGAGGGCTGGACGTGGCCGGCAATCAGGCCCGGGTGCAGGAAGCGGTGGAAGAATTGTCCGGCCAGGGGGCGGAAGTGTCGCTGTTCATCGACGCTGATCCGCGCCAGATCGAAACCGCTGCGCGGGTCGGGGCGCCAGTCATCGAGCTGCATACCGGACACTACGCCGACACCGGGGGCGAGGAGCAGTCACAAGCATTGAAACGAATCCGCGAAGGTGCGGCGTACGCGCGCAAGCTGGGGTTGGTGGTCAACGCCGGACACGGTCTGCATTACCATAACGTAGAGCCGATCGCCGCGATTCCCGGCATCCATGAGCTGAATATCGGTCACGCGATCATCGCGCGTGCACTTTTCAGTGGCCTGGCAACAGCCGTGCGCGAAATGCGTGAACTGATGCTCGCAGCTGCCGCAACCTCTGCCGCGCAATGATCTTGGGGATTGGCACGGATCTGGTGTTGGTCAGCCGGATCGAAGCGGTGCTGGGCCGGCAGGGCGAGCGCTTCGCCCGGCGCATTCTGACCGCTGCCGAGCTGGAGCGCTTCCGTCAGCATTCGCAGCCGGCGCGCTACCTTGCCAAGCGCTTCGCAGCCAAGGAAGCGATTCTCAAGGCGTTGGGCACCGGATTGGCCAAGGGGCTTTCCTGGCATGACCTGCAGATCGATAATGACGCTGCGGGTGCTCCCCACGTGTTGGTCACCGGAGCCGCGCTGGATCTGATGCAGACCCGCGGCGGCGGGCGCATGCTGCTGTCGTTAAGCGACGAACGCGAGCAGGCGCTGGCGTTCGTGATCTGGTCAGCTGGGTAGGGCTGCGTAGCATTGTCTGAGGCGATCCATCGCCTGGAGGATCTCCTCTACCGCGGCCTCGCTATCGCGGTTCTGCTTGATCAGGCTCTCGGCCTCGTTGCAGCACGCTCTCAGCTCCGGCACACCACAATACCGGGTAGCACCGTGTAGCCTGTGTACGGCTTCAAGCAGCGCGCTGCGGTCGCCGTCGATTTGAGCCTGTTCGATTTGCTGACGTTCGCGTGGCAGCCCGGCGATGAGCATCGACAGCATGTCGGCAGCCAGATCGGCCTTGCCGGCGGCCAGGCGCAACCCTTCCTGGCGGTCTAGAACCTGCTGACTGGTGGAGGGCCTGGTTGGTCCCTGCAAAGCCTCCGGCGTCGGTGAAACCACGTCTGGCACATCAGGTCCCGGGACACCTTCGGCCAGCGGATCGAGCATCACCCCGGTCCACTTCTGTACGCAGTGACGCAGTTGCTCCGGATTGATCGGCTTGCTCATGTAATCGTTCATGCCGCACTTGAGTAGCTGCCGTCGCTCCCCTGCCAGCGCATGAGCGGTCAGCGCTACGATCGGAACTGCCGGGCAATCCGCAGCATCCTCGCGCTGGCGCAGCTCGGTGGTGGTCTGGCGACCGTCCATGCCGGGCATCTGGACGTCCATGAAGATCAGATCAACCTGCTCCCGGGTCGCCAGATCCAAGGCATCCTCTCCGCTGGTGGCGGTCAGCACCCGGGCGCCCATGTCGGACAGCAGCGCTTCGACCAGCTTGAGATTGGCGAGATTATCGTCCACGCAGAGGACGCTGACCTTTGGCTCGCCACTGCTGGCTCTTGCTGGCGCAGGCGTCGCGGTGCTCGGACGCAGCAGATGCAGCGCGGCGCGGAACAGCTTGCGCGTGCAGATCGGCTTGGACAGCACCTGACAGCTGGCACGTGGCAGCATGTCGAGCATCGGATAATGCTCAGTGGTATCGGTAAACAGCAGCGTCTTGCACAGTTCGCGCTCGGACCAGCGACGAACCATGTCGAAAATATCTTCGGCGGGGCAGTCGGCATGACGTGTGCTCAGCAGGACCAGATCGAAGCTTTCCGCCCGGCCATTGCCCGAGCCGAGCAGCGAAGTGTGCAGGGCTTGCGCCGATTCGAAGGTTCTGACGCTGAAGCCGAGGTCCTCGAGATTGTGCAGCACTGCCTGGCGGCTCAGCATCTGCGGTTCGACCAGCGCGGCGCGCAGCCCCTCGAGCGGTTTGCGCGGCAGGTCGTCACGCGCCTGACTGGATTTGCCCAGACGCAGCGTAAGCCAGAATTCCGAGCCTTCCCCGGTCTGACTGTGCAGTCCGATCTCGCCCTGCATCTGCTCGACGAGACGTTTGGAAATGACCAGTCCCAACCCGGTCCCGCCGCTTTGGCGCGATAGCGAATTGTCGGCCTGGCTGAATGCCTGGAAGAGCGATTTCTGTTGTGCCGGCGTGAGGCCGATGCCGGTGTCGGTCACGCTGATGCGCAGGAGTGCATGCGCATCGTCCTCCTGTTCTAGCATCACTCGAACGCTGACCGAACCCTCGTTGGTGAACTTGATGGCATTGCTGATCAGGTTGGCCAGAATCTGCTTCAGCCGCAGCGGGTCGCCGCTGAGGCCCAGCGGGGTGTCCCGATAAATGATGCTGACCAATTCCAGACTCTTCTGATGAGCCGCCGGCGCCAGCATGGTCAGGGTGTCCTGAATCAGGTCGCGCAGATTGAAAGGCAGATTGTCCAGGACCAGTTTGCCCGCCTCGATCTTGGAGAAATCGAGTATCTCGTTGATGATCGCCAGGAGATTATCGGCGGACTTCTCGATGGTGCCGAGGTATTCCTGCTGTCGGTTGCTCAGGTCGGTACGCTGGAGCAGATTGCTGAAGCCGAGGATGCCGTTGAGCGGGGTGCGCAATTCATGGCTCATGTTGGCCAGGAACTCGGATTTGATGCGGCTGGCTTCCTGGGCGGTCTTGCGCGCAAGATCCAGCTCGATGTTCTGGATTTCGATGGTCTCGAGCGTCTGGCGCAAGTCTTCGGTGGCCTGATCGATGTTCTGCTGCAACTCGCCCTGTGCGCTCTGCAGGGTCTCGGCCATGGTATTGATGCCGTTCGCCAGCTCGTTCAGCTCGCGACTGCCCTGCGGAGGCAGACGCTGACCGAGCTGGCCCTCGCTGAGCTTGCCGATGGCCAGGTTGATCTGTCTTACCGGATCGGTGATGCGGCGACCCATCAGCGTCACCATGGCGCCGGTGACAATGAGCCCGGCAATGATCAGCAACAGGGTACTGAGAATGGTCTGGTAGCGCAGGATCCACAGGTTGCCATGGCTCAGCTCGACTTCCAGCCAGCCGAGTAGCGCATCGGCTTCAACGTTCGCCAGGTTCCGCTCTTCGATGAGGTCGGCGCTGGCCAGCAACGGCAACATGAAGCGGCTGCTGCGCGGCCCGGATTGCACCTGCAATCCTGTGCCTGCGCCCAGCTGGCCTGGCACGGTGCGCTCGGCCTGGTGCATCTTGGGGCCGCTGTGCTCCAGGCGGCGCATAGTCTCGTCATACAGACTGACGGCGCGCACATCGCTATGGTTGAGCACTTCGGATATCAGCGGACGCAGCCGGTTTGGCTGGGCGTCCAGCAGCGCACTGGCAGCCGGACGCTGCAGATATTCTACGGTCATCAACCCGCGTTCGAGCAACTGTTCGTCCAGGACGCGCAGGTGCTGCCAACTGAAGTAGCCCCCCAGCGCTATCGCCAGCAGGCCCGAGGGAAGCAGCGTCATCAACAGCAGGCGGGTCTTGATGCCAATGTCGTTCATATCTATATCCGTTCTACCGATGCCGGTATCATAGGCCGACTGACTCAAAAGCACAGCCTTCCGAGCGCAACCCCGCGTCCGATTTCCCCGAGGTGCCCTTCGATGACCATCGATTTCCCAACCATAGCCGACTGCATCGGCAATACCCCGCTGGTTCGCCTGCAGCGCCTGCCGGGGGAGACCAGCAACACTATCCTGGTCAAGCTCGAAGGCAATAATCCGGCAGGTTCGGTCAAGGACCGGCCGGCGCTCTCCATGATCGAGCGTGCCGAGCAGCGCGGGGAAATAAGTCCCGGCGATACCCTGATCGAGGCGACCTCGGGCAATACCGGTATCGCTCTGGCCATGGCCGCAGCGATCAAGGGCTACAAAATGGTGCTGATCATGCCGGACAATATGAGCACCGAGCGCAAGGCGGCCATGTCGGCCTATGGCGCCGAACTGGTGCTGGTCAGCCGCGAATCCGGCATGGAAGGCGCACGTGACCTGGCGCTGAGTATGCAGGGCGAGGGCCGTGGAAAGGTTCTCGACCAGTTTGCCAGCGGTGACAATCCCGAGGCGCATTACACTGGCACCGGGCCGGAAATCTGGCGCGACACTCGGGGCACGATAACCCATTTCGTCAGCTCCATGGGGACCACGGGCACCATCATGGGCACGTCGCGCT
>CAYZFU010000113.1:0-3836 GCA_964477725.1 uncultured Halopseudomonas sp. | reverse complement strand
GATTCAGATCGTCGGCCTGCAGCCGATGGAAGGCGCAGCGATTCCGGGCATCCGCCGTTGGCCGGAGGCTTACCTGCCGCGCATCTTCGATGCCAGCCGGGTCGACCGCGTGATCGACATGAACCAGCCCGAGGCGGAGGACGTGATGCGTCGCCTGGCGCGTGAAGAGGGCATCTTCGCCGGGGTTTCCTCCGGTGGTGCGGTAGCAGCCGCTTTGCGTCTGTCGGCGGAAGTGGAAAACGCGGTCATCGTTGCCATCGTGTGCGACCGGGGCGATCGCTACCTGTCCACCGGGGTATTCGATCCCACATCATGAACAGGAATCGGGCGCGCGCGCGGCGCAACACGGATGCGCCAGCGGCGATAGGGCAGCGTATCGAGCTGGGGCTGGAGCGGATGACGCATGACGGGCGCGGCATCGGTAGCTGGCAAGGGCGCACGGTGTTCGTCGAGGGCGGGCTACCCGGTGAGCAGGTCTCCGCGCGGGTAGTGCGCGCGCGCAGCAAGCTGATCGAGGCGCGCATCGACGCGGTGAAACACTCCGCGCCCGAGCGGGTTACGCCGCGCTGTCGGCACGCCGATATTTGCGGCGGCTGCAACCAGCAGCATATCGAGCATGCGTTACAGATCCGCATGAAGCAACAGGCGCTGGCGCAGCAGCTGCAGCACTTCGCCGGGCTTGAACCTGAGCGCTGGATGCCGCCGCTGCTCGGTCCGGCGTACGGCTATCGCCAGCGTACACGCCTGGCCATGCGCTGGGATCCCAAGGCACAGCGGCTGGAGGTCGGCTATCGCCAACGCGCCAGTAGCGATCTGGTCGAGATCACTGAATGTCCGATCCTGCTTCCTGAGCTCGAAGCGCTGATCAAGGCGCTGCCCGAGGTACTGCGTCGACTCGATGCGCGGCAGTCGCTCGGGCACGTCGAGCTGATCGGCGGACTGGCTCCGGCAATGTTGGTGCGTCATCTGGCCCGGCTGCCGTCAGGTGACGTGGCCGCCCTGGCTGAGCTGGCTGCGGCTCATGGCGTCTCGCTCTGGCTGCAAGCAGGAGGAAACGACCGCGCCGAGCCGGTCGGCGATGCGCGCGTGCCGGCCTATGAACTGTCTGATCAGCAGCTACGCTTCGAATTCGCTCCGGGCGACTTCACCCAGGTCAACGCCGTTATCAACCAGGCAATGGTCAACCAGGCGCTTGCGTGGCTTGCATTGCAGCCAGGCGAGAGCGTTCTGGATCTATACTGCGGAGTAGGCAATTTCTCTCTGCCCCTGGCGCGTAGCGGTGCGTTCGTCACCGGCATCGAGGGCAGCGACGAGATGGTCTTGCAGGCACAGCGCAACGCCGGATTAAATGCGCTCGGCCAAACGCACTTTTCCCAAGCCGACTTGTCGAAGCGACTTGCCGACGATGTGCTGGCGCAGCGATACCATGCAGCCTTGCTCGATCCGCCACGGGATGGAGCCGAAACGCTGGTGGCAGCGCTCGCCGATCGCGGCGTGGGAAGGATACTGTATGTATCCTGCAACCCGGCTACGCTGGCGCGCGATGCGGGCATTCTGGCGGGCCGGGGATATCGGCTGGTACAGGCGGGAATCATGGATATGTTCCCGCAAACCGCCCATGTGGAAGCCATGGCACTGTTCGTGTCTGGCAAGGACAAGAGTTAATGGTACAAGTACGCGCGGAACACCCAACGAACCGGGATGGCAGCGTCAACCTCGATGCATGGATGACACGGATTCAGGCAAGGGTGCCGCTTCCGACGCCGGCTTTGCTTAAAGATGCATGCGTCTGGGCCGAGGAGCTGGAGCAGGCGGCGATCGCGGCGGAACACATCTGGGCCGAAGGCACCAGTAGCTACCGCACCGGTCTGGAGATGGCTGAGATCCTTGCTGACCTCAAGCTGGACCAGGAATCGCTCGTCGCTGCGGTGATCTATCGCGCCGTGCGCGAGGGCAAGACTACCTTGGCGGCGGTCGAAAAGCGTCTCGGCACTGCTGTGGCCATGCTGGTCGACGGTGTGCAGCGCATGGCCGCGATCAGCGTGTCGCAGAACCCGGCCAAGGCGACGGTGTTCAATTCGCAGTCGCAGGTGGAAACCCTGCGCAAGATGCTTGTTACCATGATCGACGACGTTCGCGTAGCCCTGATCAAGCTGGCCGAACGTACCTGCGCCATCCGCGCCGTGAAGGATGCACCGGATGCCAAACGCTATCGCGTGGCACGCGAAGTGTTCGACGTCTATGCGCCGCTCGCGCACCGGCTCGGCATTGGCCACATCAAGTGGGAACTCGAGGACCTGTCGTTCCGTTATCTCGAGCCTGTACAGTACAAGCAGATCGCCAAGTTGCTTGACGAACGCCGGCTGGATCGCCAGGTGTATATCGACGAGGTGATGTCTCAGTTGCGCTCCGAACTCGAAGACGCCGGCATTCATGCCGACATCACCGGGCGGGCAAAACATATCTATTCGATCTGGCGAAAGATGCAGCGCAAGGGCATCGAGTTCAGCCAGGTCTACGACGTACGTGCGGTACGCATCCTGGTACCCCAGGTACGCGACTGCTATACCGCGCTGGGCATCGTGCACAGTCTGTGGCGCCACATTCCCAACGAATTCGACGATTACATCGCCAACCCCAAGGAGAACGGCTATCGCTCTCTGCACACCGCGGTAATCGGTCCGGAAGGCAAGGTGCTGGAAGTGCAGATTCGCACCCAGGCGATGCATGAAGAGGCCGAGCTTGGCGTCTGCGCGCATTGGCGTTACAAGGGTACCGACGTAGGGGCCTCGTCCAACGCCTACGAGGACAAGATCGCCTGGCTGCGTCAGGTGCTCGAATGGCATGAGGAAATGGGCGATATCGGCGGTCTGGCTGACCAGCTGCGCGTCGATTTCGAGCCGGACCGCATCTACCTGTTTACGCCGGATGGCCACGTGCTGGACGTGCCCAAAGGTGCAACCCCTCTGGACTTCGCGTACCGGGTTCATACGGAAATCGGCCATAGCTGCCGCGGTGCCAAGGTCAACGGCCGTATCGTGCCGCTGAACTATGTCCTGCAGACCGGTGAGCAGGTCGAGATCATCACTGGCAAGCACAGCAGCCCGAGCCGGGATTGGCTGAATTCCAACCTCGGCTATGTAAACACGTCCCGGGCGCGGGCGAAGATCCAGCACTGGTTCAAGCTGCAGGCGCGCGAACAGAACGTTCAGGCTGGCAAGTTGATGCTTGAGCGCGAGCTCACCCGACTGGCTCTCAATGGCGCCGACTATGCGCAGCTGATCGATCGGCTCGGCATTCGTAGCCAGGAAGACCTGTTCGCTGCGGTCGGCTCGGGCGACATGCGTCTGGCGCATGTGGTCAACGTGGCGCAGCAACTGGTCGAGCCTGACCGGCATACCGAGCAGCTCGAATTGATACCCAAGCGCCCGAGCAAGGCCGGGCGGCGCAGCGACGTGTACATCCAGGGCGTGGGGAATCTGCTCACGCAATTGGCCGGCTGCTGCCAGCCAGTGCCGGGCGATCCGATTATCGGCTATATCACTCTCGGCCGTGGTGTCACCGTGCATCGTGCCGATTGCGCCACGGCCATGCAGCTGCAGGATCGCGATTCGGATCGGCTGATCGAAGGCAACTGGGGTGGCAAGCCCGTGCAGATGTACCCAGTGGAGATTTACATCCGCGCGTACGACCGGGCCGGCCTGCTGCGCGACGTGTCACAATTGCTCGCCAACGAAAAGATCAACGTGCTGGAGGTCAGCACTCGCACCAGCAAGGACGACAACTGCGCATCCATGCTGCTGACCATCGAGATCCCCACGCTGAGTCTGCTCGGC
>CAYZFU010000112.1:3873-10695 GCA_964477725.1 uncultured Halopseudomonas sp. | reverse complement strand
CACGCAGCTTCTCACCCACTTGCTCGATCGGATGCGCAGCGTTGTTCCGACGCGCAGCAGTCATAGACGGATAGTTGTGCGCACCTTCAGCAATGAACATCTTGGCGTATTCGCCGCTCTGGATACGCTTGAGCGCGTTGCGCATGGCAGCGCGCGACTCGTCGTTGATCACCTCCGGTCCAGTCACGTACTCGCCGTACTCGGCGTTGTTGGAGATCGAGTAGTTCATATTGGCGATGCCGCCTTCGTACATGAGGTCGACGATCAGCTTCAGCTCGTGCAGACATTCGAAATACGCCATTTCCGGAGCATAACCGGCTTCGACCAGCGTTTCGAAACCGGCCTTGACCAGCTCGACCGCACCGCCGCACAGGACGGCCTGCTCACCGAACAGGTCGGTCTCGGTCTCGTCCTTGAACGTGGTTTCGATGATACCGGTACGACCGCCACCCACGCCCGAAGCGTAGGAAAGGGCCAGATTCTTCGCGTTGCCCGACGCATCCTGGAAGATCGCGATCAGATCAGGGATACCGCCGCCCTTGACGAACTCAGAACGAACGGTGTGACCCGGCGCCTTGGGGGCGATCATGATCACATCCAGATCCTTGCGCGGCACGATCTGGTTGTAGTGGATGGCGAAACCGTGAGCAAAGGCCAGCGTGGCGCCCTGCTTCAGGTTCGGTTCAATCTCGCTCTTGTACAACTGCGATTGGAACTCGTCGGGAGTCAGGATCATTACCACATCGGCGGCCGCCACGGCAGCCGGAACGTCGCTCACCTTCAAGCCATGGTTTTCCGCCTTGGCGATCGAGGACGAGCCCGGGCGCAGGCCCACGGTAACATCGACGCCAGAATCCTTAAGGTTGCAGGCATGCGCATGCCCCTGCGAGCCGTAACCGATGATCGCCACTTTCTTGCTCTGGATGAGGCTCAGATCGCAATCTTTGTCGTAATAAACGTGCATGTAATTCCCCTGTTACTGTTCGGGCCCCATCCGGGCCCGTGCTGGCAGATTTAAATACTCAGGACTTTCTCGCCACGCGCGATGCCTGAAACCCCGGTACGGACAACCTCGAGCACTGTCGTCGGCCCGATCGCTTCGATGAAGCTGTCGAGCTTGTCTGATGTGCCGGCGAGCTGAACGGTATACACACTGCTGGTGACGTCTACGATCTGACCACGGAAGATGTCAGTGGTACGCTTGACCTCGGCGCGCTGGGCGCCGGTAGCCTTGATCTTCACCAACATCAGCTCGCGCTCGATGTGCGCGCCCTCGGACAGATTCACCAGCTTGACCACTTCGATCAGCTTGTTCAGGTTCTTGGTGATCTGTTCGATGACTTCGTCGTGGCCGATCGTTGTCAGCGTCAAGCGCGACAGCGTCGGATCCTCGGTCGGCGCCACGGTGAGTGTCTCGATGTTGTAATTGCGCTGGGAAAACAACCCCACGACGCGAGACAGGGCACCTGGTTCGTTTTCCAGAAGTACGGAAATGATGTGTCTCATATCAGGTGCGCTCCGTCTTGCTCAGCCACATGTCACGCATCGAACCATCCTTGATCTGCATCGGATAGACGTGCTCGCTCTCATCGACACGGATGTCCATGAATACGAGGCGCTTTCGATTGGCGAACGCTTCTTCCATTGCCGGCTTGAGATCCTCGAGCTTTTCGATCCTCATGCCAACATGGCCGTAAGCGTTGGCAAGCTGGATGAAATCGGGCAGCGACTCCATGTAGGAATGCGAGTAGCGGCTGTTGTATTGCATATCCTGCCATTGCCGAACCATGCCGAGGGCCTGGTTGTTCAGGCAGATGATTTTCACCGGCAGGTCATACTGCAGACAGGTCGACAATTCCTGGATATTCATCTGGATGCTGCCTTCACCCGTAACACAGGCCACCTGCGCGTCGGGATAGTGCAGCTGGACGCCCATTGCGGCAGGCAAGCCGAAGCCCATGGTGCCCAGACCACCGGAATTGATCCAGCGATTGGGCTTCTCGAACGGATAGTACTGGGCAGCAAACATCTGGTGCTGACCAACGTCGGAGGTCACGTATGCGTCGCCCCGAGTGACCTCGTACAGCGTTTCGATAACCGACTGCGGCTTGATGATAGAGCCGTCGCCCTTGTCATAGGGGAACAGACCGCGGCTGCCACGCCATTCCTCGATCTGCTTCCACCAGCTGCTCAATGCCTCCCTGGCAGGACGCAGCTGGAACTCCCGGCAGGTGGCAAGCATCTCGGTCAAAACACTGTCAACCGGACCGACGATCGGCACATCGGCACGGATGGTCTTGGAGATCGAAGCCGGATCGATGTCGATATGGATGATCTTGGCATTCGGGCAGAACTTGCTCGCACCGTTGATAACCCGATCATCGAAACGTGCTCCGACGGCCAGAATGACATCGCTATGATGCATCGCGACGTTGGCCACGTAACTGCCGTGCATACCCAGCCAGCCGACGTACTGCGGATCAGTCCCCGGAAAACCACCCAGGCCCATCAGCGTATTGGTGACAGGCACGCCGAGCTCGCGACCCAGGTCGGTAAGTTGTGCCGCAGCCTGTCCGAGGATGACGCCACCACCAGCGTAAATGATCGGCCGCTTGGCTTCGGCGATGAGATCCAGCGCCTTGCGAATCTGACCGGAATGACCACGCACAGCCGGGTTATACGAGCGCAGCTTGACCTTCTTCGGGTAGCTGTATTCGAACTTTTCCGCCGGATTGGTCATGTCTTTGGGGATATCGATAACCACCGGGCCGGGTCGACCGGTCTCGGCGATATAGAAGGCCTTCTTGATGACTTCCGGAATCTCGCGCGGGTCTTTGATGATGAAGCTGTGCTTCACGATCGGACGCGACACGCCGACCATGTCGGTTTCCTGGAATGCATCCGTACCGACCGCGGTGCTAGGCACCTGGCCGGAAATGACCACCATCGGGATCGAGTCCATGTACGCGGTGGCGATGCCGGTTACGGTATTGGTTGCACCCGGGCCGGACGTAACCAGTACCACGCCCGCCTTGCCCGAAGCACGGGCATAACCATCGGCCATGTGCGCCGCAGCCTGTTCATGGCGCACCAGGATATGCACGACGTCATCCTGGCGGAAGATCGCATCGTAGATGTGCAGAAGGGCACCGCCCGGGTACCCGTAGATATATTTAACCCCTTCGTCACGCAATGAGCGGACGACCATCTCAGCGCCGGATAAAAGCTCCACTTTTGAATCACCTCTAGCATGCCACCCGCCTGGCGGGCAGCAGAGTACCTGTTTACTGCTCGGCAGAGCATTGGCAACGGTGGTTGCCATGCATCAGCTTGACTACGTGCATCGGAGGCTGAGTTCCAAGGGTTACCGGAACCGCCTCACCCAGCGCGAGGTAGCGCGTGCGGGTGCCAGGCCAGGAGTGGGCGGGGTCTCGCCTCCTGGAGTGAGCAACAAAGCTGGCTACCTCGGATGCCGTGTGGGCTCCGACGACAGCGGGCTTTTGTGAACCCCGAATTGTTTACACTCGGACAGGACAAGTCAAGCGGGTTAAACAAAAGCATGACATGCCCTGCAGGCCCTGCAGCGCCATATACCCGGAAGCGGCCGGTTCGATATAGTAGGCTCACTTCAGTCATCGGACGCCCTAAACAGGGATGGGGACACCATGCACAAACTGATCATCGCTTTGGCACTGACGCTAGCGGCCGGGCACGGCATCGCCGAAACCCTGTATCAATGGACGGATGACAACGGCGGGCGTCAGTTCGGTCAGCATCCTCCGGCCGACCGTTCCTATCAGCGTGTCGATATCCGTTCAGCGCCCTTGCTCGGCGCTCCGGTTGGCAGCGTCGCTCAGCCGCTGAGCGAGAAGAGCAAAAAGAGCGAGCCTGCGCGCGCAGACGCGGGAGCGAAAGCGAGCGCAAGGGAACAGCAAGCCAAACGACGGGACACCTGCTCCAGGCTTCGGGAGAACCTGGTGACGCTCAACAACAACCCGCGGCTGAGCCGCAGGAGCGAGGCTGGTGAAGTTGAGCGGATCGGTGAAGACGAACGACAGACGATGATCGCCGAAGCGAAGCAGAACCTCGCGACCTATTGCCAGAACGATTGATCGGACGTCAGGCCAGTCGCGACGCCAACCGGTCGATATCGCCGAGCACCTCGATCAGTCGGTATCGCTGCCGACCCAAGTGGGCGAAGGCTTCTTCGCCCATCGGCTGGATGTTGCAGGCGCCGGGCATTCCCTCACCTTGCTCGATGATCTCGACCATGCGCGGGATGAAAACCCATTGCAACCACTGATCGAAGCTGAGCGTATCGACGCAGAAAGGAGCGTTGCTCGATAATTGCTCCACCGACGGCGGCTCTCCCTGCCACATCGCGGTCACTCGCAGCTCTCGCTCAAGCGACAGAATCGCATCGGCCAGTTCGTGCCAGGTACGATCTATCATGAAGTGACTCGGGCACGCTGACGGGCTTCGGCAGCGCCGGCGGCATTCCCCTGCCGCTCGCGGGCCTGGGCGATCAGCTCCCACAATCCCGCCTGCAAGGTGGGGCGGCCCGCAGCGTAGCTCAAGCCACGCTGCGCCAGCTGTTCGGCCTGCGCTGCGTCACCTTGCGACAGCCTTACCTGCGCCAGTCTGTAGAGCACCTGAGGCTCGCGCGGCGCAATCCGCATCGCCCGTTCCAGGCTCGCCGAAGCACTTCCCAGATCCCCGCGCCCCTCCTGCTCCCTGGCAACCGTGAGCAAGGCCAAGACCGGGCCGTCCAGTTGCTCGTCCGCCTGCAAGCCTCCGGATTGCGGCTGGTCTGGCGCGCGCGCAGGCGCCTGTGGCGCATTACCCTCTCGAAGCGGAGGTTGCGAGTCGAGCGGATAGGACTCAATGGCCCGAGAACCGCCGGTCTCGTCCGGCACCATGACGACCACACCGCTATCGGCGGGTCGGGACTGAGTGGGGGCCGGTGGCTGCTGGGGCGAGCGGCCGGCGCCGACCCTCAGCTCTTCATTGGAGACAGCCCTGCCGGCGTCCGTCACTGGTACCGAGCCGCCAGTACCTGCGCAGCCGGCCAGAGTCATCATCAAACCAGCCAATGCCGCAATTCGTCTGCAATCCATTTTCATCTTCCTCATCATGTCACTGCAGCCAGCCGCGAATCTTGTCCATCACCCGGTTGGCCCCTTCTTTAACTGCTTCAACCGCTTCGGTGTCGATCAGCGATCTGCAACCCGGGCCGGGTAATGGTGCATAACCCGCTCGGAACGCGACCTGGACACTGCCGTCACAGCTCGGGTCGCTGCCTGCTCCGGTGGCCGGATCAACCCAAGCCAGCTCGATACCCTCGGGCCGCGCAGTCGATAGTGACTGCGGATGCGCCTGTCCCATGAAGGTTGCCCATACCTGTAACGCCCCGGTAGCTCCCGTGAGACGCGTTTGACCATTATCGTCACGGCCTATCCAGGCGACCGCCAGCAGATCGTCGGAAAATCCGGCGAACCAGCTGTCCCGGAGATTGTTCGTCGTTCCCGTCTTGCCGGCCACGCGTATATCCGAGCGAATGTGATTATAAGCTGATCGCCCGGTGCCTTCGGTCATGACCCGCATCATCGCCTCGCGGATCAGATAGATAGAGGCCGAGTCGAAACGCTGCTGCACTTCGAACGGGTAGCGCTTGAGCGGCTCCCCGTCGGTGGCAAGCACGTTGCGGATGGCGCGCAGCCGCGTACTGAAACCCCCGTTCGCGAGCGTCTGATACATATCGGTCACCTGCATCGGTGTCATCGCTCCAGACCCCAGCAGCATCGCAGGGTAAGCCGGCCAGCCATGCTGCACGCCCATGCGCTCGACCGTACGCAACACCTGCGGCACGCCTACCTCAATGCCCAGACGGACCGCCGCCTGGTTGTAGGAGCGGCTAAGTGCTTCGTGAAGCGGGACCAGCCCGTGGCTTTGCCGATCATAGTTCTGGGGCGTCCATTTCACCCCTGGCTCGGCGTCGAGCGTGATCGGCGCATCGTCGATCGGGGTAATCAATGAATACTTCGCCGGCTGCTCCAGCGCGGTCAGATAGATGGCCGGCTTGACCAGCGAACCGATCGGGCGCGATGCGTCCAGCGCTCGGTTAAAACCGGTAAAGCGCGGATTGCTACCGCCGACCAACGCCAGCACCTCGCCGGTTTGCGAGCTGGTGACGACCATCGCGCCCTCGAGCGGTACGTCCTTGGCAGCCGGGCCGATCCGCTTGAGCGTACCGACCACCGACTCCTCGGCCTTGCGCTGCAATAGCGGGTCGAAGCTGGTGAAGATGCGCAAGCCTTCGCTGGTCAGGTCTTCGTCACGATAGTCGTCGCGCAATTGGCGCTTGATCAGGTCCATGAACGCCGGATAGTTGGTATTGGCCATGGTCCCGCGCGCAGCGACGTCCAGCGGCCGTGCCTGGGCCTGCTGCGCTTGCTGCTCACTGAGCATGCCCTGCTCGGCAAGCATCTGCAGCACCAGATCGCGACGGGTCTTCGCGCGTTCGGGATGACGCCGAGGGTTATAGTAGGAAGGGCCCTTGACCATGCCGACCAAGAGCGCAACCTGGTGCACTTCCAGCTCCTGGAATGGCTGGCCGAAGTAGTACTGGCTTGCCAGACCGAATCCATGCACGGCGCGATTGCCATCCTGCCCTAGAAAGACTTCGTTCAGGTAGGCTTCGAGAATTTCTTCCTTGGAGTAATGCAGCTCCAGGAGAATCGCCATAATCGCTTCGCGAGCTTTGCGAACCAGGCTGCGCTCGTTAGTCAGATAAAAGTTCTTCACCAGCTGCTGGGTCAGGGT
>CAYZFU010000112.1:0-3863 GCA_964477725.1 uncultured Halopseudomonas sp. | reverse complement strand
CCCTGAACCACGTCCCCGGCCGTCAGATTGACGTACGCGGCCCGCGCGATACCTTTCGGTGACACACCGAAATGCTGGAAAAACTCGCGATCCTCTACCGCAACCAGCGCTTCAACAAGGTAGGGCGGCGTCTGGTCCAGACGAATGAGGATTCGGTCTTCGTTGTGCGCGGGGTAGATGCCGCCGATCATCAACGGCTCCAGCCGGGCCATGACCAGATCACCGCTGCCATCCAGCGCAGCGACCCGCTGGCCATCGAACCGTACACTGATGCGCTGCGCCGGCTCGACGCCTTCGTAAAAATGGAAGCCGCGCGTATGCACGTCCACTCGCCCACCGCCAACCGCCATCTGCCCCGGCGCACGCACGCTGCTGACCGAGCGGTAGCCGAGCGCCTTGAGTTCGGTAACGAAGTCATCTCGACTGAGGCTTTGGCCCGCGTACAGTTCAAGCGGACGCGCGAACACCTTGGCCGGCACGGCCCAGCGCTTGCCAGAAAACTTTTCCTGCACCACCGCGTCCAGATAAATCACCAGGCCGGTCAGCAGCACCAGCGCAACCAGCCCGAGCTTGATCAGCCACCCGCGCGAGCGGTTCCAGAAGCCAGACTTGCGGGCACGTGCCTTGCGTTTCTTTCCCATAATGTCCTACATGATTCCTGACGTTTCGCCCGCGGCTCAGTTGACCGGCTCGGGGTCGAGGTTGGCCTGGCGGCTGCCAGGCTTCATAATGCCGCGATTGCCAGCCCAAGCAAGGATACACCGTGAGCCAGACCCTGTTGAACGCACTGCAAGACCCTGCTCTGTACGATCACCCGGTGACCGGATTCACTGTAATGGAGACTCATATCTCCTGGGTGCTGCTGACCGGCGATTTCGTCTACAAGATCAAGAAGCCGGTCGACTTCGGTTTCATCGATTATTCCACGCTTGAGCGCCGCGCCCACTTCTGCGAGGAAGAGGTACGACTCAACCGTCGCCTGGCGCCCGAACTCTATCTGGGCGTCGTACCCGTCCGGGGCAGCGAATCTGAGCCCTCCCTGGAGGGCGATGGTCCGATCATTGAATACCTGGTCAAGACCCGCCAGTTTCGCCAGGATGACCTGCTCGGCAATATGCAGCGAGCCGGCAAACTGCAACCCCAGCATATCGACAGCCTCGCAGCCAAGCTGGCGGCGTTTCACGATCAGGTCGATCGCGCACCGGTCGAATCGTCATGGGGCGCACCGGATCAGCTTCACGCTCCGGTCGCGCAAAATTTCGAACAGATCCGCCCGCTACTGACCGAGGCAAGGGATCTGGAGCAACTCGAGCAATTGGAACTGTGGGCGCATACTACCTTCGAGCGACTGATTCCCCAACTGGCACAGCGTAAATCGGACGGATTCGTTCGCGAATGCCACGGCGACATCTACCTGGATAACGTGACACTGGTAGACGGTGAAGTGACGTTGTTCGATTGCATCGAATTCAATGAAGCGTTTCGCTGGATCGACGTCATGAGTGATGTCGCGTTCATGGCCATGGACCTGGAAGATCGCGGCCTGCGCGGACTGTCGCAGCGCTTCGTCAACGCCTATCTCGAACAGACCGGCGACTATGCCGGGCTGCTGGTCCTGGATTATTACAAAGCCTATCGTGCCATGGTTCGAGCGAAGGTGGCATTGCTCCGTCTAACCCAGCCGGGAATCAGCGATGCCGAGCGCGAACAGGCCATGCAACGCTACCGTGGCTACGCTCAGCTGGCCGAGCGCTATACCACTATTCCGCGACGCTTCGGGCTGCTGACGGTCGGCGTATCAGGCTCGGGGAAAAGCACGCTATCGGCTGCTCTGGTTGACGAGTTCGGTGCTATTCGGCTGCGTTCGGACGTCGAACGCAAACGTCTGTACGGGGATAGCAACCGCGACGCCGCGCAGGATCTGTACTCCGCCGAAGCAAGCGAGCAGACCTATGCCCGCCTCGGTACGCTGGCCTCGACCATTCTCGCCGCTGGGTATCCGGTCGTTATCGATGCAACGCATCTCAAGGCCGAGCAGCGCCATGCGATGCGCGACCGCGTGGAGCTTCAGGGCGCGCCTTGCCTGTTGCTGCACTGCCAGGCACCGATCGAAGTCATCGCAGGCTGGATTGACCAACGGCAAGCCGAAGGCAGCGACCCCTCCGATGCCGATATCGACGTTGTAAGAACTCAGCTGGAACGGTTCCAGCCATTCACGCCCGAGGAGCAGATCTGCTGCCTGGAGGTACGTACCGACCAGGCTGACAGCGTCGAACAGCTGTTCATCGAGCTGCGCCGGAAACTGTGGCCCCTGCAGCGACTGTACGGAACAGTCGCTGCGCACTACACTGGGTCCGGGAACCAATAAAAAGAAGCCCGACCATGTGCCAACTTATCATCAGCCGGCTGCCTCGCCGGCGCTCCGTCATTGCGGCCACGCATGCGCCGCAGCCCCTCGCCCGACCAGCGCGAGGTGCTCATGAGCGATGAACTCCTCGAATTACGAAACCTCGGAAAAACCTCGGTACAGTGGTTGCACGCCACCGGCATTCACAGCCGCGCGGAATTGCAGCGACGCGGACCCGTAGGTGCCTATTGCGCGGTGCGTGCCCGTGGCTTTCGAGCATCCAAATCACTGATGTTTGCGATAGCTGGAGCCTTACTCGATGTTCACTGGAACGATCTTGACCCCGGATACAAAGCCGAGCTGCTGACGCAGTTGCAGAGCCAGGAGCAGCTCCAGCGCAGCGGATAGTGACGCAGCTCACAGCCAGTGAAAATCAGCGGGCGTGGTCGCCAAGCGCTGCATTTTCCGTTGGCAGGAACCAGCCGCACTGCAGTATTGTATGCATGTCGCCGGAACCTCCCAGCAGGCTGAGTCAAGCTAGCTTGCGCCGGGTGTATCAGGACAATTCAAAAGGAATTCAGGACATGTACCTTTTAGGTGACCAGCCCCCCTATGCGGAACGACTGATCAGCACACTGCAACGCATCCCCGAGCAGTTACTGGATGGCCTCGAGCCCTGCGACAAGCCGTTGCAGCTGGATTCGGTCGACGATCTCTACGCGACCATCGGCAGCAACCGCCTGTATCTGCTCAAGACCGGATTGCTGCATGCGCTAATCGAAGGCAAGCCGCTGTTCTACATGCAGGAAGGCGACCTGATCGGACTCCGCCAGGGGCTGAACACCGCGCCCTGCGTCTATACCAGTGACGAGCCATTGGAACTGATCCCTTATGATCGCGAAGCGCTGTTCAAGCACATTCACGCCAACAGCCAGCGCCAGGAGCAGTTCACTCAATATATCCTCGGCCAGGCGGCGCTGATGTCCGATGCCCTGGCGCACAACAAACCGGCCGAGATCCGGCCTGTCACCGGCTTCCAGCACTTCGCCCCGGGAGTGGAACTGATCCGCCAGGGCGACGAAGCCGATCACGTGTTCATCATTACCGAAGGTCACGCCGAAGCGTTCGTCGAAGGCATCAAGGTCGGCGACGTGCAGAAGGACGAGATATTCGGCGCCATGGCGCTGTTCACCAGAGAAAAGCGCTCCGCGACCGTGATCGCCAGTGCACCCACGACCGTCATGATGATCCCCAAGGACCAGTTCCTCGCGCTCATGCAGAGCAATCCGCGAATCGCCCACAGCCTCATCGAAAGCATGGCTCGCCGAATCGATCTGATGAACAAGGAACTGACGCACTACAAACAGCTCGCGGAAAAATAATCCGTCGATTGCCTTGACATGCAAATGATAACGATTACTATTAGCACAAGTCATCGCGAGATGGCTTGGATAACGGATTGTCGCGAGGCAAGCGGTTATCTCCTCATCAGGCTAATCACGGATTAGGCCCCCTC